>JAIEQO010000216.1 GCA_019747655.1 Gemmataceae bacterium
CCCACCCCGACGGCCTGAGTCCAACACCCACCCGGAGGGAGCGACCCACCTCGTCACTACCGTGAAGAGGGTCTATTGTAAACCTCGCTCAACTGGAGTACAGGTCGATCGAGAACGTACCGGGGATGCTGGTCGAGTCGATCACGATCGAACACTGTGCCACGGCGAGGGGCGCCATCGCCGGTCCGGCGGGGCCCGCGCCGACCACCGTAGTCTTGGAGCTGAGCGTCATCTCCTTGACCAAGGCCAGCTTGCCCGTGCTGGTGGTGATGACGTCGGTGACCGTCCCGGACCACGTGTAGTTGAACCCCCCGCTGCTGGCGGTAATGGTGACACTACTACCCGAGTTGATGTTGGTGCCGTCGAACACGAAGAACGACTTGTTCCCGACGGTCGTCCGCAGGGTATCCCCGACGAGACGGACGGTCGGCGTGGGTACGGCCGGCGTGGACATGGTCGGCACCTCGGGTGAGTAGACGGCCGCCCCGCCCGAGGAGGCGAGGGCGGCCGTCCGTTGCCTTTTTGTAGGCTGAGCGGATTATCAAACCTTTCGATCGACCTGTCAAGAATCGAACCGGCCGGCCCGGCCGCCGGCCACCGATCGGCGGACCGAGCCGGTCAGGCGTCGTACAGGTCGATCGGGACGTTCACCGGGCCGCTGTCGGCGATCACCACCGCGCAGATGGTGACGGCCGCCGCGGCCGTCAGCGTCACCTCCTTCTCGATCACCGCGACGGCCTGCCGGGACACCCGGATGAGGGCGAACGTCCCGTCGGTCAGGACGACCGTCCCGGACCACGACATGGTCCCGGCGGTGATCGTCACCGCCTGGGCGTTGGCGAACCCGCCGCCGACGAACAGGACGTAGCTGTTCCGGTTGAACTGCCGGTTCAGCCCGATCTTCACCGCCCCGACGATGGACACCGGCATGGGCTTGTCCTCCACGTGTAGACCCCCACCGCCCCGGGCGGGCGGACCACGACTCGGTTATACCCCCGTGACGTGATCGGAACCGACCCGGCGCGCCGGGTCAAGCGAAAAGTCGGGGTAATTTCCGGCCGCCGGGTCGTACTCTGTCCCCAACCCCACCCGGAGGCCGCCCGCATGTCCCGCCAGCCGTCGGTCCTGGTCACCGGGGCGTCCGGGGAGATGGGCCACGGGCTGATCGACCGGCTGGCCGCCGCCGACCCCGGCCGGCCGGTCATCACCCTCGACCTGAACCCGCTCGGCCCGGACCAGGGGCCGCGGGTCCGGCACCAGTTCGTCGGGTCGGTCCTCGACAAGGAATTGCTCGACCGCATCCTGGCCGAGTACGCGGTCGAGCAGGTGTTCCACCTCGCGGCCCTCCTGAGCACCCGGAGCGAGTTCAGCCCGGCGCTGGCCCACAAGGTCAACGTCGAGGGCACCCTGAACATGCTGGAGTTCGCCCAGCGGCAGGGCGAGAGCCACGGCCGGCCGGTGCTGTTCTTCTACCCGTCGAGCATCGCGGCCTACGGGCTGCCGGACCTGGCGACGAAGGCCGCGGCCGGCCCGGTGGCCGAGGACCTGTACAACGTGCCGACCACGATGTACGGGGCCAACAAGCTGTACTGCGAACACCTCGGGCGGTACTACGGCCGGCACTTCAAGCAGCTCGCGGCCGACGGCCCGGCGGGCAAGGTCGACTTCCGGTGCATCCGGTTCCCGGGGCTGATCTCGGCGGTCACGGTGCCCAGCGGCGGGACCTCGGACTACGCCCCGGAGATGATCCACGCGGCCGCCGCGGGCAAGCCGTATGCCTGCTTCGTCCGGCCGGACACCCGCATCCCGTTCATGGCCATGCCGGACGCCGTCGACGCCATCCTGCGGCTGGCCGAGGCCCCGCGGGGGCGGCTGACGCGGACGGTGTACAACATCGGGGCGTTCGCCCCGAGCGCCGGAGAGGTGGAGGCGGTAGCCCGGCGGGCGTTCCCGCGGGCCGAAATCACCACCGCGGTGGACGCCAAGCGTCAGGCGATCGTGGACTCGTGGCCGGCCGACGTGGACGACGGGGCGGCCCGCCGGGACTGGGGCCACGCTCCCAAGTACGACATGGGGTCTGCGTTCGGCGAGTACCTGATCCCGACCATCCGGGGGCGGTACGCGACCGCCTCGTAGGGCGGGTCGAGCGTCCCGCCAGGGACGCGACGCCCCACCCTACACCACCCGCTCCTGACCGCCCGGGGCCCTCCGCGTGGGCCCGGCCGCCCTACTCGACGACCCGGAACTGCTTGAGGTCTGTGATCACCACCTGGTACTGCGGGTAGTTGTCTTCGGGCACCTCGACCGACCCGTCGGGGCGGGTGATCCGGGGGAGGGTGAGGTAATCGACCGTCCCCGTCACCTCGACCGTCCGCCCGCGGAAGTGCTTGGCCGGGTCGCCGACCCCGACCCGGTGGACGTGGTCCAGGGCGGCCATGACGAGCATGGCGTAGCACTTGCTCCGCCGGTCCTTCAGCCCGGCCACGGTCTCCAGGGAGATCGGCGGGTACGGCGGCGCGCCCTCCGGGTTGAGCCCGCCGACGATCAGCCCGACCTCCTCGACCCGGAACCGGACCGTCACCTTGCCCTTCGGCCGGTCCTTCTCCAGTTGCTCGGGGGAAAACACCTTCGGCTCCTCCGCGGCCTTCTTCGGAGCATCCGCCTTCGTGACCACGGGCGGTCCGGCCGGCCTGGGCACCCCGCCCGGCGGCTGCCCGAGCCCGGCGGCGAGCCCGGCCGCTAGCACGCCCGCCGCCACCCCGACAACCAGAACGCTCCGGCTCATGGTCTGGGTCACTCCCCGACTCAGCTCGGCGACGGCCGGCGGGATCGGCTTCCCTGTCCGGCCGGCCGCGGCGAGCGCGTGATCGACACAGGCCGCGGTTAGCACCGGCGGGAACGCCCCGCCGGTCGCGGCGTCGGAGACGAGTACCGCCGGCAGGGCCGCCGCCCCGGCCACCCCCCTGGCACGCAGCCGCCGGCCGAGGGCGTCCCGGGCGGCTTCGAGCCGCCGCCCGAGCGTCGCCGGCGACCACCCGAGGGCCTTCGCGGCCTCGTCCCGCGTGCGGCCTTGTAGGTAGCACAGGACGAGTGGCTGCCGCAGGCGGTCCGGGAGCCGGGCGAGTTCGTCGTCCAGCACCCCGCGGACCTCGGCCCACGAAGGGTCGGCGGCCGCGACCCGCTCGGGGCGGGCGGCAGCCTGCTCGCGGCGGTGCTGCCGGATGGACCGGTCGCGGGCCTTCCGGGCGACCCGGACCGCGACCCCGTGCAGCCACGCGGCCACGGACTGGCGCCGGCGGATCGACCGGGCGTGCCGGGCGAGGGCCAGGAACGCCGCCTGGGCGGCGTCCTCGGCGTCGTGGGCGTTCCCGGCGACCCGCAGGCAGACGCGGTAGACCATCGGCCCGTGGCGGCGGACGAGGGCGGCGAACGCCGGCCCGTCGGCGTGGCCGACGAACGCGGCCACGAGGTCGCCGTCGGGCCGGTCGTCCGGCCCGGCGGTGAGCCGCGCGACCGCCTCCACCGCCGCCCGCATGGCCGGCCCTCGGGAACGGGTGTCGTCTCCACGGAAGAAGTGCCCGCGGCCGGCCGGGGGCGATCAACTTTCCGTACCCTCACCCGGGGCTTCACCCCGGGCTATGCTGTGTCGGGCTTACAGCCCTCCGAGCCGGGTCTTGAGGGCCGAAGGCCCGCGACAACATAGCCCGGGGTGAAGCCCCGGGGAACAATTCACCGATCCAGCAGCAGCTCCCGCGACCGGAGTTGTTGCATCCGCTTGAGGCCGCCGCAGCGGTGTAGGTAGTCGGCGAAGTCCGACACGCCGAGGATGTGGTCGTCCAGGAACTGGGCGAACGCGGCCGGGTCCTTCTCGGCCTCCAGCCACAGCCGCAGGTGGTCCTCGTCGGAAAAATACTCGCCCGGCATGTTCCCCGGGTAGCTCCCGAACGGCACCTCGCAGACCGCGTCCACGCACAGGAACGGGATGAGCGTCCGGTGCGGGTCGCGGCGGAACTCGTCGTCGGGCACCAACCGCTCACAGGTGATGATGACCCGCTTCGCCGCCCGGGCGAGATCGACATCCGCCACCGACGTGCCCGCGAACCGGGCGTTCCCGAACCGGTCGGCCTCGTGGACGTGGATGGCGGCGACATCGGGGTACAGGGCCGGGATGGCGGCCAGCTTCAGCCCGGTGAACGGGCAGTCGACCACCTTGGCCGGCGAATGGGCCAGGGTGTCGGTCCCGAGCAGGCTCCGGGCCGGGACGAACGGCACCCCCATCGCCGCCGCGGTGAACCGCAGGGCCAGGGTGTAGTTCGACCACTCGACCACCTCGACAGTGCCCGACTCCAGCACCCGCCGGGCGTGCGGCGACAGCCCCCGGGCCTCCAGCCCGACGACGTAGGCGGCGTCGACCTTGGCCAGGAGTTGCCCCCGGCCGGTCAGGTTGCCGGCGCAGAGGATTTGGAAGTCGTGGGTCGAGGTGTGGCCGGCGAACGCGAGGTACTGCCTCCGCTGCCGCAGGACCTCGTGCAGGACGGCCGTGGGGATGCGGTTGGTGCCGAACCCGCCGGCGGCGAAGTAGTCGCCGTCGCGGACCAGCCGGGCGACCGCGTCGGCGACGGTACACCGCTTGTCGGCCAGCCCGCGGGGCTTGGCGGCGAAGGCCGCGCGGGCGGCCTCGGGGTCGGGCGAGGCGAAGAGGGGGGGTGTCATGGCGAGCGCCGGTGAGCGTCGGGGGGGGCGGGCCGCCCGGGGGGGGGCCGGGGGGCGGCCGGGGGGGCCCCCCCCCACCCCCGG
>JAIEQO010001098.1 GCA_019747655.1 Gemmataceae bacterium
GCTCGCCGCCGTCGGACGCCAGGGCGGCCAGGGCCGGCGGCCCCGGGACCGTCAGCTCCCACCGGAGGTACGCGGCCGGGTACGCCAGGCAGGGCGGCCGCCAGGCGTCGGCCTGGACCACCGCCGCCGCCTCGGCTGCCCCGCCCGGGTCGACCAGCTCGACGCGCACGCTCAGGCGGCTCCGTCCCGGAACTCGGGGGCGTTGCGGACCCGGGCCGGCCACCCGGCCGGGTCGGTCCCGTGCTGCTGGAGGAAGGCGTACACCCACCGCTCCAGCCCGAACGCCACGCAGACGCTGTGCATCGGCCCCTCGCCGGCGATGGTCACGTCGAACGCCCGGCCGAAGAAGTCGGTGTGGTAGTTGTGCGACCCGACCGCCAGCCGGCCGTCGTCCGGGAGCATCAGGCTGATCTCGTACTTGGTCTCCGACGAGAGCTGGAAGTACGCCTTCGAGACGGCGTCCGGGGCGATGAAGAACGGGTCGCTGGCGGTCCGGATTTCGCCCGCCAGTTCCCACTCGTCCATCAGCCCCGCCATCTGGGCGATCGACCTCTCCCGGTCGGCCAGCACCCCGTCCCGGCCGCCCAGGAACACCACCTCCCGCATGGTGAAGTCCCACAGCCGGCGGAGGTCGGCCATGTTCGACGACTCGTACCGGAAGCACTTGCCGCAGATGCCGTAGGTCACGCCGGCGGCCGGCAGCGTCTTCCCCTTGTTCAGATGGTAGACGTGGTAGCAGACGGCCGGCGACAAACAGGCCTCCGGCGTCTGCATGTCGGCCAGCGCCTTGTCGTCCAGCTCGTCCCGGTCCTGGTGGCGGGCCCGGAAGTCCGTCACCCGGGCCGGCTCCTCCAGCATGTGGCAGGCGAAGGTGACGTTGTTCGGGAACGACCGGAAGTAGTCGCACTTGGCCAGGGCGGTCGACGGGATGAGCGTCGGGGTCATCACCGGCTCGGCCCGGTAAGGCCGGCCGAACGCCTCGAACTCCCGGTCGAAGTACCGGAACAGCTTCAGCGGCATCCCGTGCAGGGCGACCTGACCGATGCCCAGCAAGTGGACCCCCTCGGCGGACTTGCCGGCGCCCTTGAAGACGGGCTTGTCGGCCGCCGGGGTGCGGTGCCGGACCTTCCGCTGGAGGCTCCGCAACCCCCGTTGAATTTTGGTGGCCAATTCGGCGGCCGCGGTCCGCAGCCCCTCGGACTCGGCCGCCGGGGCGTCGAACTGGAGGACCGCCCCGTTCCCGGCGAACCGGTGGTTCGACACGCCCTTGGAGAGGAACGCGACCTGCTTGAGGATTTCCTCCTGGGCCATCTCGCTGGCCGGCGACTTCAGCTCGACGGTGACGGTGGTGCTCATGGCCCTACGCGGTCCTCAGTTGGGTGATCATCTCGAGCAGGGCGCGGGGCGTCCGGGCCTCGATGAACTTGTCGTCCGGGACGCTCACCCCGAACGACTCTTCGAGCCCGAGCAACAGTTCCAGGGCGTTGATCGACGAGAACCCGGCGGCGTAGAAGTCGTCGTCCGGGCCGACGGCAGTTATCTTCCCGACCTCCCGGATCTTCCCGGTGATCGTCTCCAGGTCCTGGTCCATGAGAGAGGGTCCTCAACAGCCGTGGTCAGCCCGGGGCGGGGGAGGGGGCCGGGGCGGCGGCCGGCGGGGCGGCCAGCGAGCCGATCCGGCGGGCCGGGTTCCCGGCCACCACCGTCTCCGGCGGCACGTCGCTGGTCACAACCGCCCCGGCCGAGATCGCACTCCCCGCCCCGACCGTCACCCCGGGGAAGATGATCGCCCGCCGGCCGATCCAGACGTTGTCGCCGATCACCACCGGCTTGATGTCCGACTCGTCCGGCGGCAGCCCGGCCCGCCGCCGCTCCGGGTCGGACGGGTGGCCGTGGGAGTCGAACATCACCACCTCGGACGCAATCCGGCAGTTCCGGCCGATCCGGATGAGCTTGCCGACGGTGAACATGCAGGCGTGGCCGATGCCGGTGTGGTCGCCGACCTCCAGCCGCGGGCGGTCGACGAACCGGGCGGCGAAGGTGATGCTGCACTTACCGTCGAGCAGCACGTCGTCGCCGAGGACGATGTCGCCCCGGCCCTGAATCCAGTGCAGGTACACGTCGGTCTTCAGGCCCTTGCCGTACCGGGCGCAGTGGGCCTTCAGGAACGGCTCGCAGACGAACACCCGCAGCCCGAAGTGGTACACCGCCCGGGCGGCCAGGAACGCCCCGACCACCGGCTTCACCAGCACCCGCGGGGCCGGGACGGAGACCTTCTGCGGCCACCACCGGGCCCGCCGGGCGAGCCGGGCGGCCGGGTGGTCGGAGGTCGCCAGGGTGCGGAGCAGGCTCCCCATGCGGAGGTCCGGGTGTCGGGGCGGGGTGCCGTCGGGGAGAACCCGGACGCGACGGGCGGTCGCCGACGGCCGCCCCCCAAACACTTTAGGACAGGCTGATGCCGCGCCAAGCCGGGGCGGGAAAAAACCGCAGGTGGGAGGGCCCACCCGTAGGGTGGGACGAGCCGGCTGGTAGCCGGCCATGTCCCACGGCGGGCGGAACCGTGGGACATCGCGGACCGAAGACGGCCCGCTCGTCCCACCCTACCACTACCACCGCGCCTACTCCGAATCGGTGGGTTCGGGGGGGCCGGGGCCGAGGCTCGGCGATGCCCCGGCTCTGCGGCGCGGGCCTCCGGCCCGCTGCGGCCGGGACGGCCGCGCTCCACAGACACAACTCACCGGGGCATCGCGGACTCTGCCCCGACCACCCACAAAATAGGGCTGGGAGGTCTACTACGGGGGCCGAACCTCGACAGAATCGAGCCGAGTACGCCCCCGCCCGGCCGTAACCCGTCGGTAACAACCCCCGCCCGGCGCTCTCGCGGGCGGGCGGACCGGCGTTATAGAATCGGGCTGTTCGGCCCGCCCCGTCCCCGGAGGTGCCCGATGCGCGCCGCCCTGCTCCCCGTCCTCGCCCTGGCCCTCGCGGCCGGCCCGGCCCCGGCCTCCGGGCTACTCGTCCCGGCCGACAAGAGCGTCCCCCCGCTGGCCATGGTCGACCACAAGGTCACGGCCGCCATCGACGACCAGGTGGCCGTCACCACCGTCGAGCAGACGTTCCGCAACCACACCGACCGGCCGCTCGAAGCGACGTACCTGTTCCCGGTCCCCCGCGGGGCGAGCGTCGACAAGTTCACCATGTGGGTGGACGGGAAGGAGACCTCGGGCGAGCTGCTCGACGCGAAGAAGGCCAGCCAGGTCTACACCGACATCGTCCGCCGGACCCAGGACCCGGGGCTGCTCGAATACCTCGGCAACGACCTGATGCGGCTGCGGGTCTTCCCGGTCCCGCCCCGCGGCGACCAGAAGGTCAAGCTCAGCTTCAAGAGCGTGGCCCCGAAGGACGGGTCGGTGATCGAGTACGTCTACCCGCTCAAGACCGACGGCAAGGCCACCCGCACCCTGGAGGAGTTCTCGGTCAAGGTGTCGATCAAGTCCCAGGCCGGGGTCCGGAACGTCTACAGCCCCACCCACGCCGTCACCGTCAACCGCAAGGGGCCGAACGAGGTGGCCGTCGAGTTCGAGCGGAACCAGGGGCTCCTCGACAAGGACTTCCTGCTGTACTACGGGACCGGTGCCGGGGACATCGGGCTGACGCCGCTCCTGTACAAGCCGGTCACGTCCGAAGACGGGTACGTCATGCTTCTGGTTTCGCCGCAGGTGGACCCGGCCAAGGTCCGGACCCCGCGGGACCTGGTGCTGGTCCTCGACACGTCGAGCAGCATGTCCGACCTGAAGATGCAGCAGGCCAAGAAGGCGGCCAAGTTCTGCCTCGGCCAGCTCGACGGCAAGGACCGGTTCGGGATCGTCCGCTTCTCCACCGCCGTCGACACCTTCCGGGACACCCTGGTCCCGGCCGACAAGGACCAGCTCGAACGGGCCAACAAGTGGGTGGACGACCTCCGCACCAGCGGCGGGACGGCCATCTGGCCGGCCCTGGAGAAGGCACTGGCCCTCCGCGCCGACGACCCGGCCCGGGCGTTCACGGTGGTGTTCTTCACCGACGGCCAGCCGACGGTGGACGAGACCAACCCGGACAAGATCGTCAAGAACGTGTCGGCCAAGAACGCCGGAAACACCCGCATCTTCACCTTCGGCGTGGGCGACGACGTGAACGCCGCCATGCTCGACCAACTGGCCGACGCGACGCGGGCGGTGAGCACCTACGTCCGCCCGGCCGAGGACATCGGGGACAAGGCGGCCGGGCTGTACGCCAAGATCAGCCACCCGGTCATGACCGACGTGCGGCTGGCCACCGGGGACGCCGTCCGGCTGACCGAGACGTACCCGCCCCGGCTGCCCGACCTGTTCCACGGGTCGCAGCTCGTCGTCCTGGCCCGGTACTCGGGCAGCGGGCACGCGGCCGTCAAGCTGTCCGGGCTGGTCGGCGGGGAGCGGCGGGAGTTCGTCTACGAGGTCAGCTTCCCGGCCCGGACCGAGGCCGAGGGCGGGAAGGACTTCGTCGAGCCGCTCTGGGCCCGGCGGAAGGTCGGCTTCCTGCTCGACCAGATTCGGGCCAACGGGGAGAAGAAGGAGCTGGTGGACGAGGTGGTGGCGCTGGCCAAGCGGTACGGGATCGCCACCCCGTACACCAGCTACCTGGTCGTCCCGGACGGGCCGATGCCGGTGGCCGGGCCGTTCCGTGGACCCGGGACGGGGCCCCGCGGCGGGTTCGCCCCCGGCGGGGGCGGGGCCGGGCTCAACGGCGGCGGGGGCGGGCCCGTCGGGTTCGGTGCCCCCGGGCT
>JAIEQO010000009.1 GCA_019747655.1 Gemmataceae bacterium
CCGCATCCTCCTGTCGAACGTCCTGAACGGCAGCCAGGACCCGAAGGAAATCTTCCTCAACCCGCTGGCGTGGTACGCGGAGAACCACGTCACCCTGCACGCCGGCAAGCGGGTGACGCGGATCGACCGCGAGGCGAAGGTGGTGTATGCCGACGGGGTCGAGGAGCCCTACGACGCGCTGGTGTTCGCCACCGGCAGCCGGCCGTTCGTCCCGCCGATCCCGGGCACGACCCACAAGGGCGTGTTCGTCTTCCGCACCATCGACGACTGCCGGAACATCGCCGCCTACGCGAAGGGAAAGAAAACCGCCGTGGTGATCGGCGGCGGGCTATTGGGGCTCGAAGCCGCCAGGGGGTTGATGACGCATGACGTGGCGGTCACGGTGGTCGAGATGGGGCCGTGGCTGATGGGGGTGCAGCTCGACGAGGCCGGCGGGAAGGTCCTCCAGCAGACCATCGAAAAGCTCGGCATCACGGTCAAAACCAGCGCGAGCACGAAGGAGTTCGCGGCCGACGAGCACGGCGCCGTCCGGGCCGTCGTGTTCGCCGACGGGTCGGAGGTCGAGGCCGACATCGTGGTCATCTCGGCCGGCATCCGCCCGAACAAGGAACTGGCCGCCGAGTGCGGGCTGGCCTGCGACCGGGCCCTCCTCGTCGACGACACCCTCCAGACCAACGACCCCAGCATCTTCGGCGTCGGCGAGTGCGTCCAGCACCGCGGCATGGTGTACGGCCTCGTGGCCCCGATCTGGGAGCAGACGAAGGCCCTGGCCGCCCGGCTGACCGGGACCAACCCCGACGCCACCTACGTCGGCTCGAAGCTGGCCACCAAGCTGAAGGTGATGGGGGTCGAGCTGGCCAGCATGGGCCGGGTGTCGGACGTGAAGCCGACGGACGAGGTGGTCACGTTCGCCGAGCCCGGCCGGCAAGTCTACTGGAAGGCGATCGTCCGGGACGGGAAGGTCGTGGCCGGGTGCCTGCTCGGCGACCTCGGCCCGGCCGACGAGGTGGTGGGCTACTTTATGACCGAGAAGCCGGCCCCGGCCCGGCGGCTCGAACTCTTCTTCGGCAGCGGCACCAAGACCCAGGGGGCCGACTTCTCCCTGGCCGACATGCCCGACGACAAGCAAATCTGCGACTGCAACGGGGTCTGCAAGGGCGCCATCGTCAAGGCCGTCAAGGCCGGCAAGACGACGGTCCCGTCCGTCGGCAAGGCGACCCGGGCCGGGACCGGCTGCGGCTCGTGCAAGAAGCTCGTCAAGGGCCTGATCGAAGCGGTGAACGGCGAGGTCAAGGCCGACCCGAGTGAGGGGTGGTACGTCCCGGCCGTGCCGATGGACAAGCCGGCGCTCGTGGCCGAGGTGAAGCGGCGGGGCCTCAAGAGCGTGTCGGCCGTCCTCCGCGAACTCGGCACCGGAGAGGACGAAAAGAGCAAGAACGGCTTGGCGTCGATGCTCAAGGGGCTGTGGGGCACCGAGTACGTCGACGAACGCGACGCCCGGTTCATCAACGACCGGGTCCACGCCAACATCCAGAATGACGGAACATTTTCCGTCATTCCCCGCATGTACGGTGGTGTGACATCCGCCGACGACCTCATCAAGATCGGCGAGGTGGCGAAGAAGTATCAGGTCCGGATGGTGAAGGTGACGGGCGGCCAGCGGATCGACCTGCTGGGCATCAAGAAGGACGACCTGCCGGGCGTCTGGCGGGATCTCGGGATGCCCAGCGGGTACGCCTACACGAAGGCCCTGCGGACGGTCAAGACCTGCGTCGGGAGCGAGTTCTGCCGGTACGGCACGAACGACAGCACGGCCCTCGGGATCGCCCTGGAGAAGCGGTACCAGGGGTTCGAGTTCCCGGCCAAGGTCAAGCTCGGGGTGAGCGGCTGCCCCCGCAACTGTGCCGAGTCTACGGTCAAGGATGTCGGCGTCGTGGCCACCGAGGGCGGCGAGTGGGAGGTCCTCGTCGGCGGGGCGGCCGGGGCCCACGTCCGCAAGACCGACGTGCTCTGCCGGGTGAAGACGCAGGAAGAGGCCATCCGGGTGATCGGCCGGTTCCTCATCTACTACCGCGACAACGCCAAGTGGGTCGAGCGGACCTACGATTTCGTGCCGCGGCTCGGCATCGAGAAGCTGCGGGACATCATCGTCGACGACTCGCTCGGGATCGTGGCCGACCTCGACGCCGAGGTGGCGAAGGCGGCCGCCGCCTACGTCGACCCGTGGCTCGAACGGGACAAGCCGGCCTACGCCGGCCAGTTCGAGGACGTCAAGACGGTCCCGCTGCCGATGGCGACGTGATGTGATGATGTGTAAGATCTAACACCCGATGTGAATTGTTATGCCCGCCACCCTGACCCGCGTTCCGCTCTGTACCATGGACGACCTGCCGGTCGGGCTGGGCCGACCGTTCCGGGTCGGCGACACGCCCATCGCCGTCTTCCGCACCAGAGCCGGGAAGGTGTTCGCCGTCGACGCCTCCTGCCCCCACCGCGGCGGCCCGCTGGCCGACGGGATGCTCGCCGGCGACCAGGTCGTGTGCCCGTACCACGCCTTCCGGTTCCACGCCGACACCGGGGCCTGCGACCAGCCGGGCGTCTGCGCCATCGCCACCTACCCCGTCGAGGTGATCGACGGGACCGTCACCGTCACGGTGTGAGTGGGGCGGACCCCACCCCCTAACCCCCTCCCCTACGAAGGGAGGGGGAACAGGAGAGCCGCCTGCTGTCCGGTCCCCCCTCCCTTCGTAGGGGAGGGGTTAGGGGGTGGGGTTCTCGGCGCCGTGACGACCACCCCGCTACCCCTGGCCCCGGACCTCGCAATCCGGACCCACTGCCCGTACTGCGCGTACCAGTGCGGGATGCTGTGGGGCGACGCCCACGGGGCCGACGGCCCGCCGGTCCAGGGAGACCCGCACTTCCCGGTCAACAACGGCCAGCTCTGCGTCAAGGGGTGGACCTCCCACGCACTCCTGCGGCACCCCGGGCGGCTGCTCACCCCGCTCGTCCGCGACCGCAAGGGCGGGCCGCTCCGGGGGGCCGACTGGGACGAGGCGCTGGGCCGCACTGCCGACGCGATGCGTTCGACCCGTGAGAAGTACGGTGCCGACGCCAACGGGGTGTTCGGGTCCGGGGCGCTGACCAACGAGAAGGCGTACCTGCTCGGCAAGTTCGCCCGGGTCGCACTGGGCACGGCGAACATCGACTACAACGGCCGGTACTGCATGTCGAGCGCGGCCGCCGGTGCCAACCGGGCCTTCGGCATCGACCGCGGGCTGCCCTTCCCGGTGGCCGACATCGCCCACGCCGACCTGATCGTCCTCGTCGGGGCGAACTGCGCCGACACCCTGCCGCCGATCGTCCAGTGGTTCGAGAGGCAGAAGGCGGCCGGCGGCCGGCTGGCGGTCGTCGACCCCCGCAAGACGCCGACGGCGAAGGCCGCCGACCTGCACCTGCCGGTCACGCCCGGGACCGACCTCGCGCTGGCCAACGGCCTGCTCTACCTGGCCATCGAAGAGGGGTTCGTTGACAAGGAGTACGTCGCCAGACGAACGAACGGCTTCGACGCCGTCCGACAAACCGTACTGAGCGACCACCCGGCCCACGTCGAGCGCTTGACCGGCGTGGCCGAGTCGCTCCTGCGGCAGCTCGTCCGCTGGATGGGGACGGCCCGGTCGTGCATGGTCCTGTCCGGCCGCGGGGCCGAGCAGCACAGCAAGGGCGTGGACACCGTTCACGCCTGGATCAACTTGGCCCTCGCCCTCGGGCTGCCGGGCAAGCCGCACAGCGGCTGGGGCTGCCTGACGGGGCAGGGGAACGGGCAGGGCGGCCGCGAACACGGCCAGAAGGCCGACCAACTCCCCGGCTACCGGCTGATCGAAAACGCCGCCCACCGCGAGCAACTCGCCGCGGTCTGGCGGGTCGACCCCGCCAGCCTGCCCCGCAAGGGGAAGAGCGCCTTCGAGTTGCTGGACGCGCTCGGCCCCGACGGCGGCATCCGGTCGCTGCTGGTGATGGGGTCGAACGTGGCCGTGGCCTCGCCGGACGCCGGCCGGATCGCCGGCCGCCTCCAATCGCTCGACTTCCTGGCCGTCTGCGACTCATTCCCGAACGAGACGACGGCCCATGCTGATGTCGTCCTTCCCGTCCTCCAGTGGGCCGAGGAGGACGGCACCATGACCAACTTCGAGGGTCGGGTGATCCGCCGGCGGGTCACGGCCCGCCCACCGACCGGCGTTCGCGGCGACATCGCCGTTCTCTGCGACCTCGCAGAGCGATTGGGCTACGGGGACAAGTTCACGTTCGACTCAACGGCCGAGGTGTTCGCCGAGTTCCGCCGGGCGACGGCCGGCGGCCCGGCCGACTACGCGGGCATCAGCTACGAGCGGATCGACGCCGAGGACGGCGTGTTCTGGCCGTGCCCGGCCGACGACCACCCCGGCACCCCACGCCTGTTCGCCGACCGCTTCCACCACCCGGACGGCCGGGCCCGGTTCTTCCCGGTCGAGCACCGGGCCGGCGGCGACACGCCCGACGACCGGTTCCCGTTCCTGTTCACCACCGGGCGGTACAAGGAGCACTACAACTCCGGCGCGCAAACCCGTTTGGTCGAGAAGCTCGCCGGCCTGAAGCCCCGGCCGGTGCTCCAACTCCACCCGACGGCGGCCCGCCGGCACGGGGTCGCCGGGGGCGACCTCGTTACCGTCGAGAGCCGCCGCGGGCGGGCCCAGTTCCGGGCCGAGGTGACGGCCGACATCCGCCCGGACACCCTGTTCGCCCCGTTCCACTGGGGCGGCCGGGAGGCC
>JAIEQO010000378.1 GCA_019747655.1 Gemmataceae bacterium
ACGAAGAACCCGGTCTTGTGCTTGCTCCCGGGGGCGACCCGGAACCGCAGCCCGTGCTCGGTCACGACCCCCGGCGGGGGCGGCTCCGGCGGCCGGCAGTCGAACGACTCCTGCTTGCCGACGTGCTCCTCGGCGAAGTAGTAGAAGGTGGCGTCCGGGTAGTGGGCGTTGAGGGCCTCCATGATGGCCGCCCGCTGGCGGAACATCCCGGCCGCGAAGAACTCCAGGACGAGGGTGTCGCCGAACCGGTCGACGACGAGCCCGCTCAGCCCGTCGGCCTCGGAGTGGACCAGGCGGTAAGCATCGGTGACGGCGTCGAGCGTGAGCACGTCCCGGCGGAAGGCGACGGCCTCACCGATCTTGCGGGCGAAGAACCCTGCGTCGACCGCCTCGTCCGGGTCGGCCGTCAGCATCCGCAGGGCGATGCGGGAGTGGCCGTTGTAGAAGGCCCGCCCGACCCAGTTGCCGGTGACGTCCCGGACGTCGACGACCGACCCCGGCGGGATGCGGGCTGCCGGCCGGTCGACCATCTTCTGGAACACCCACGGGTGCGACGACCGCCGCTCGATCTTGAGCGAAACAACGGGGAGGGTGGCGGGGTCGGGGGTCATACCGGCATGATACGGCCGCCCGATAAGACCGGAGTAGCCGCACGATGACGCGGAAAAGGCACGATCAAGACAGAATGATTTTTCTTGTCTTGATCGTGCCTTTTCCGCGTCATCGTGCGGCTGTGTTGAACTACTCCAAATACCGGATCCGCTTGTTGATGTCGGTGTTGACCGACTGGTACGGCATCCTCAGGTGGCTGGGGTCGAACAGGGCCGACCGCATCACCTCCACGTCGTCCGCCCCGACCGCGTTCGAGAAGATCGGGTGCAGGTAGTCGATCCCGGTCTGGCTCGGGCGGAGGTGGGCGGCGTCGTAGAAGTGCGGGTGCATCTGGCGGGCGTGGATCAGCCCCCACCGGTCCCGGAAGTCGTTGGCGTACACGTCCCCGACGTGGAACCCCTTGTCCCGGGTGTACTGGAGGATGGAGACGGCGTTGAGCTGCCCGCCCAGGAGCATGTCGACCGCGTGCCCGCCGAGCTGGGCCGCGTGGAACCGGTCGAACTGGACCGGCCGGCCGCCCCGCTGGGTGTGCCCGAGCTTCCGGGTGAAGACGGCCGCCTTGGCGCTCTCGTTCCGCCGCTTGCTGGTGAAGTACGAGTCGCCCAGCCGCTTGATGAGGACCGACCGGAGGGCCTCCGACGCCCCGGTCAGGACCTTGTTCCCGGCCGGGTCGGTCGAGTCGAGTTCGGCCCCGAGTTCCTCGCCCTTCGCGTCCACGATCCCCTCGCCGCAGACGATGACGACGTGCTTCTGGAGGTCGTAAATTTCCTTCACCCGCTCGACGAGGTTGTCCACGTCCAGCCGGCTCTCGGGGACGAGCAACAGGTCCGGCTGGCCGTAGGCGGCCCCGAGGGCGAGGTAGCCGGAGTGCCGGCCCATCACCTCGACGATGGCGATCCGGCGGTGGCTTTCGGCCGTCGTCCGCACCCGCTGGACGCCCGACGCCGAGACGAACACGGCGGTCGCGTACCCGGGGGTGACGTAGTTGACCATCTGGTCCAGGTCGAACCGGTTCCGGCTGGGCAGCCGGGCGTACCGGTGGCCGCCCTTCTCCCCGACCTCGGCGGCCCCGGCCGGGAGGTCCTGCCCGTCGGCCACCCGCACCCACTCGTCGGGCTCGGCCGGGTAGTTCAGCCCGAGGTCGTTGTCGATCGTCTTCGGGGCCAATACGGTCGGCAGCTTGTCGCACAGGGCCTGCATGCCGTTGAGGGTGCCGTCCCCGCCGACGCAGATCAGCCCGTCGACCTTCAGCCGGTGGAGCCGCTCGGCGATGACCTCGATGGCCGCGGTGTCGTCGGCGTCGACGTAGTCCCGGGACGCCCCGATCAGCGTCCCGCCGAGGGTCGGGTCGAGTTCCGGGATCGGGGTGTAGAGCGGGTTCAGGTGGACGTGCGGGACCCGCGGGTTGAACAGCCCGCTGAACCCCTTGATGAACCCGAACACCTCGACCTTCTGCTGGCAGGCCCGGGTGACGGCCCCGTGGATGGTGGCGTTCAGGGCCGGGGTGTCCCCGCCGGCCGTCAGAATCCCGATCCGCTTCATGGCCCCCTCGGTGTTCCGGGTCGGGAGAGCGTGGTCCGTTTTACGGGAACACCTCTGACGCGGCCGAACGACGAATGCCCCACCGGCCGGGGACTGTCGAATTCCGAATGACCCACCAATGACGAAGGAGAGGACGGCTCGGGTCCTTCCCTTCGTCATTGGTGGGTCATTCGGAATTCGACAGTCCCGGCGAAGCCGGTTAGCCGCCCAGGTATTGTCGAAGCAGGACGTGAATTTTGTCGCAGCGGTCTTGCCAGACCGACAGCCGGGCCGGCTTGAACCCGGCGACCGGCCGGCAGGTGGCCGTCACCCGCAGCCGGGCCCGGGACGGGTCCGGCTTCTCCATGTGTAGCTCGACCTCGATCGGCTCCTGGTAGCGGGGCACCCCCGGCAGCGGGCGGCGGGTCCCGAGCCACCCGAGCAGGCCGCTCCCGCCGGCCGACTGGGCGGGGTTGCTCTCGGGCAGCCCGAGCCGGAGGACCACCACCCCCGGCTCGCTGGCCACCACCTGACCCTTCGCGTCGTCGACGAACCCTTTGAGCTTGGCCGCCGCCAGCCGCTCCGGGGTCGTCACCTCGAACACGTCGGCCACCCGGTACGGGTCGGCCGGGGCGTCGGCCTTCACCTCCGGGGGGGGCGCGTCCGGGGCCGCGGGGCGGGCCGGCGGCTTCCACCCGGCCGGGGCCGTCCGCTTCCACAGGTCGGGTTGGTCCAGGGCCCGCCCGAACTCCTCGGCCAGCTCCCGGGCGGTCTGCGGCCGCTCGTTCGGGTATTTGGCCAGCGCCCGGCGGACGACCTCCTCGGCCGCGGCCGGGACGTGCCGGCAGCCGACGGCGTCGAACCGGGGCGGCGAGGCGGTCAGGTGGGCGCGGAGCAGCCGGTCCTGGTCGGCGTGGGCGAACGGCAGCCGGCCGGTCAGCAGCTCGAACAGGATCACCCCGGCCGCGTACAGGTCGCTGCGGGTGTCGACGGTGTCGCCGCGGATCATCTCCGGGCTGACGTAGGCCGGGGTGCCGATCGCCCAGACGGGGCCCTTGCCGGTCAGGTCGGCGAGCTGGAGGTGCGGGCGGGCGGCGAACCCGGCGAACCCGAAGTCCATCACCTTGACCGCCTCGGCCGGGGTGCCGGCGGCGGTGACCATCAGGTTGGCCGGCTTGAGGTCGCGGTGGACGACGCCGGCCGCGTGGGCCGCGTGGAGGCCGTGGCCGAGGCACCCGGCCAGTCGGGCGACCCGCTTCGGGTCGAGCCCCGGGTGGTGCGCCAGTACCGCCTCCAGGGTGACGCCGGGGACGTACTCGAGGACCAGGGCCGGCCCGCCGGGGTCGTCGGCCGCGGCGTCCACGATGCCGACGATGTACGGGTGGGCGAGCCCGGCCAGCGACCGGACCTCGGCGGCGAAGAGCCGGGCGAACGTCGGGTGGGCGGCCGCCTCCGGCCGGACCCGCTTGACCACCACCCGCTCGCCGGGGCGGTCGGCCGGCTCGGCCAGGTAGACGGCGGCGTTGCTCCCGGCCCCGAGCGGGCGGAGCAGCCGGTACTTGCCGAGGGCCAACGTCCCGAGCATCCCCGCCCCCGCTGCGGCCGGCCGTGCCGGCGGATTCGCGCAAGGGTAGGATGGTTTCCGCCCGGGGGCAAACTCCGGGCACCAAGACAGGAAGCGTTTTGACAGGATAACAGGATGAAGCAGGATCAGACCAAAACACTAGGCCGTGTGGACACGAGGTAGGGAACCTGCGCGGCCGGGGTTATTCCATCATCACGACCAGGGCGGCGACCCAGGCGAAGGCCAGGAAGTTCGCCGCCTTCTTCTCGTACCGGGTGGCGACCCGGCGGAACTGCTTGGCCCGCGCCCAGAACCGCTCGACCAGGTTCCGCTCCCGGTACAGGTGCGGGTCGGCCGCCCGCGGCTCCTTGCTGTTCTTCCGCGTCGGGATGGCGGCCGCGGCCCCGCGGGCCTCGATCGCCCCGGCGAGCGCCTCCTTGTCGTACCCCTTGTCCGCGACCACGGCCTCGGGGGCGTGGCCGGCGAGCAGGGCCTCGGCCTGCCCGACGTCCGACTCCTGGCCGGCCGTCAGGACCAGCTCGACCGGCTGCCCGAGGCCGTTGCAGCCCCCGTGCAGCTTGGTCCCGAACCCGCCCCGGCTGCGGCCCAGGGCCTGGTCGGCCTGGCCCCCCGACCCGTCCCACTTTTTTTCTGCCCGGCGGCGCACGGGTGGGCCCGGATCACGGTCGAGTCGAGGACCAGGACGTCCGGGTCGGGGTCGCGGAACGCGGCCGCGAGGGCGGCGAACCGGCCGGCCTTGGCCCACCGGCCGAACCGCCGCCACTGACTGTTCCAGTCGCCCAGCCGGTCGGGCAGGTCCCGCCACGGGATGCCGGTCCGGGCGACGTACAGGACGGCGTCGAGGAACCGCCGGTTGTCGGCCGCCACCCCGCCGTGCTGCCCCGGCCGGCCGGGCAGGAGGTCCTTGACCCGGTCCCAGTCGGCGTCGGAAATCTCGTGGCGGCGGCCCATGCGGACCCTCCCCGGCGGGTGAGCGAGGGCCGCCAACTACCCGAACCCCCTACCCCGTGTCCACACGGCCTAGGGCCTGTTGACGTTGGTCTTGGCTCGCAGCCGGATGAACCCGAGGGCCAGGTGGACGAACCCGAGGTAGCTGG
>JAIEQO010000585.1 GCA_019747655.1 Gemmataceae bacterium
TCGTCCGTGTCCGGCAGTTCGAACCCGTCGGGCCGGGCGGCCGGGCGGGCCTCGAACCGGTACGTCTGGCCGGCGACCACCCCGACCAGCGCCTCACCACAAATCGCCGTAAATTGTCGGTCGAACCCAACCGTTCCGACATCGGCCGGGACGGCCCAGGCCAGGGCCCCGACGTGGCGGACGTGGGAGCCCCGCCCGTCCCAGCGCAACGAGAAGTTCGCGCCGCCGTTCAACCCGAGGTACGTCGCCGTCACTTCGGGCGGCGGTGGCTCGGTCGCACGGGGCGGGGCCGGAGCCGGGACCGGGCCGATGCCCGCAAGGACGGCGACGGCGATGGCCGGCGCGACGGAAGGCGGCATGGGCAACGTCCGGTGAGGCCACGACCCCTCATCACGGTCACGCCCCATGACAATCCACACCGGCCGCCGGTGTCGGGGCGTAACCCTCGGTATAATGACGGGTACGAAACGGACGGGGTTCCCACAAAGCACGTCTGATGCCAATCCCCCAGCCCGCACCGCCGGCCGGCCGCATCCCGCTGCCCCAGTGGCACGAGCGGTACGCCGCCCCGTTCGCCCCGACTACCCCCGCCGAGGTCGCGGCCCGCGGCTGGGACGCGGTCGACGTGGTGTTCGTTACCGGGGACGCCTACGTCGATCACCCGAGCTTTGCCGCGGCGATCCTCCATCGAGTGTTGGAAAAAGTCGGATTCCGGGTGGCCGTCCTGAGCCAGCCGGACTGGAAGACGTGTGAGCCGTGGCGGCGGTTCGGCCGGCCCCGGTTGTTCTTCGCGGTGAGCGCGGGGAACATGGACTCGATGATTAACCATTACACCGCGAACAAAAAGGTCCGCAACGACGACGCCTACTCGCCGGGCGGGCGGATCGGGCTGCGGCCGGACCGGGCCACCCTGGTCTACTGCCAGCGGGCCCGGGAGGCGTTCCCGGGGGTGCCGGTGGTCGCCGGCGGGGTGGAGGCGTCGCTCCGCCGGCTGGCCCACTACGACTACTGGAGCGACACCGTAAAGCGGTCGATCGTGCTGGACGCGAAGGCCGACCTGGTGGCCTACGGGATGGGCGAGGCGAGCATCGTCGAGATCGCCCGCCGGCTGGCCGCCGGGCAGACGGTCAAGGACCTGCGCGACCTCCGCGGGGTCGCCTACGCCCTGGGTGCCAAGGAGAGCGACGAACTCCGGGCGACGCTCGACCGCCCGGCCGACTCGGACTCGCCCCCCGCACCCCGCCCCTCCCTACTGCCGAGCTTCGAGCAGGTCCGGGACGACAAGTTCGCCTTCGCCGAGGCGACCCGCATCATCCACTCGAACACCAACCCGTTCAACGCCGCCACCCTGGTTCAGTTCCACGACCGGCAGGCCGTCGTCCAGACCCCGCCGGCCGTTCCGCTGACGCAGGAGGGGATGGACGCGGTCTACGACCTGCCGTTCACCCGCCGGCCGCACCCGAGCTACACCGAGCCGGTCCCGGCCTACGAGATGATCAAGGACTCGGTGACGATCATGCGGGGGTGCTTCGGCGGCTGCACCTTCTGCTCGATCACCGCCCACCAGGGGCGGATCATCCAGAGCCGGTCCGAGGGGTCGGTCCTGAAGGAGGTGCGGAAGGTCGCGGCCGACCCGGAGTTCAAGGGGACGATCTCGGATGTCGGTGGGGCGACCGCGAACATGTACCGGATGCGCTGCACCCGGCCGGAGGTCGAGGCCAAGTGCAAGCGGCTGTCGTGCGTCCACCCGACCATCTGCAAGCTGCTCGGGACCGACCACGGGCCGCTGGTGAAGCTGCTTAAGGAGGTGCGGGCCGAGCCGGGGGTGAAGAAGGTGGCGGTCGGCAGCGGGGTGCGGATGGACCTTGCGCAGTTGTCGCCGGAGTACGTCCGGGAGATGGCCGCCCACCACACCGGCGGCCGGCTGAAGGTGGCCCCGGAGCACACCAGCCCGGGCGTGCTGGAGCTGATGAAGAAGCCGCCGATCGACAACTTCGGGGTGTTCGCCGACCAGTTCCGGGCGGCGTCGGCGGCGGCCGGCAAGCCGAACCAGGGGATCGTCCCGTACTTCATCGCCAGCCACCCGGGCAGCGACCTCGCGGAGATGATCGACCTGGCGTTGTACCTGAAGCGGAACGGCTACCGCCCGGACCAGGTGCAGGACTTCATCCCGGCCCCGTTCGACATCGCCACTTGTCTTTGGCATACTGGGATCGATCCCTTTACCAAGAAAGAGGTTACGGTCGCTCGTGGCATGCGTGACCGCAAGATGCAGCGGGCCCTCATGCAGTTTTTCAAGCCGGAGAACTGGTTCACCGTCCGTGAGGCTTTGCTCGAAGCCAAACGGCCCGACCTGATCGGGAGCGGGTGCGACTGCCTGATTCCGGCCCAGCCGCCGAAGGAAGCGATCGAGGCGCGGAGGCGAGCGGCGAACCGTGCCGTTCAGGGCGATGAGGACGACGACCACTACCACACGGTGGCGAATCCGTCGAAGGGCGAAAAGCCGGGAGAGCGCGGGGTGGGACCACCCAAACCGGCCGGCTACCGGCCGGGCCGGAAATCGCAGAAACGGAGAAAGAAGAAGGGCGGTTGATCTTCGGCATTCCCAGACGGCTTGCGGGGTCTCGCGGACACGAACCTGTCCCGGAGCCCGGATGTCACTTCGAGAAGACACTATCCCTCATCACCAGCTTACGCCTGAAGCGAAACATGATCGATGAAGCCCTCGGTCGGGCCATCGCGCAGCAGATGTACCAACAGTGGATCGGCCCGGAACTGGAAGCCCGCACTCGCGCCGGCACCCTTCCCGCTGACTTCCAGATCGAGCGGTGCCTCATCCTAATGCCCAAGAACACCAAGCCCATCATCGAGTTCAACGGAGATGTCATTCTGCGGGCTAAAGTAAAGGTCCCTGCGGATCGCCAGCCGAAGGCCGGAGACATCGCCCGGCTCGACGACATCGAGTACATCGAGCGGGTGTACCCGCCCGAGGTGGACGGGGTTCGAGTGGCCTTCTTCTATGCCCAGTGGGTCGGCGGCAAGTTCGAGGTTTTCTTCGACCTATCTCCGTGATTCATGGGTGAGTTAGATTTTTACTTTGCCATAATCTTATAATGATATAAGTCAAATAGTCTTAAATTTACGTATTTCTTAAGATCGTCATAGCATAGCTCGTCACATGCGGTGGAACCTTATCAGGTACTTCCGCTGTCCTCGGTGGGCGGGCACTGATGATCTTGATTGGTGAGTTATTCGCCGGCCGTCGGCCAGTTGTTGGTCTTACCGGCACACCGAAAAGCAGCGAGGAATCCGACGACGACCGCGAACGGTCCGCTGAACCACCAGTTGTCGGCCGCGCCGGCGTCCGTAAATGTCACCCCGGCCTCGTACCCCCACACGTCGTTCAGCAAGCCTGCGAGCAGCTCGCCCGCGGCCGTGCAGGCCGCTATCTGTGCGCCGACGAACATGGCTCGCACCCAGACGAGGGCCGCCACCCCGTCTCGGTCATCAGACGACTGTTTGTGAGTCAACACGCCGCCGATGTCGGCGCCGCTCGCCCGGAGGCACTGCCACATCCCGTACAGGCAGGCGCACACCCCGGTCAACTGCATGACTGCCTCGCTCGGCGGGCGCGAGTCGCCGCGTGGCAGGGTGTGGAACACAAAGCCAGCGGCGGCCGCGAACGCCACGGCCGGCCAGGAAACCAAACCACGCCGCCAAGTCGCCTCAGGCTTGACGATCCAAAGTGCCCAGCTTATGCGGCGCAACACGCTCCCGAGGCGGGGTTGCCAAGCGCGCGGCCCACTCATGTGACCCCCGCGGTCGCGAGAACGGGACCGGGCGGGACAGTGGTTGGGAGCGGAGGCTTGGGGATGATCACGTCCGCAATCCCCTGGAATGAATTGCAGTCGGTCTTCAAATGGGCCGTCCCCCCCAGCCGCGCCCACGCACTCAACCACCGGCCGACGACCTCTAGGACCGGCGGCGGCCAGTCGTCGGCCGCCCATATCTCGGCCGTCAACTGGTGGCGAACGGACAAGTCGATGTTGGGCCGGCACTGGAACGCGACATCGGCGCGGGCAAGGTTCACCCGCCAGCGGACGTGGGCCGGGAAGTCGTCGGTCGAGGGCTTCCGAACCCACCTGACGAGTTCAGGCACGGGCACCTCGGCCGGGTCGCTCAGATCCCGCAGCGCCTTCTCGAACTGCCGGGCCGCGTCGAGGCTCCAGCGGCCGTCGAATCGCAGCATCGACTCGACCTGCTCGGCAAGCGTCAAGAACTTGCATGGCCGCGGGAAAGCGATGTCGCACGCCAAACCGGCGGGAGGCGATCCGCCTATGGCGACGGTGAATTTGTGGTCGGGGTTGAGGCATAGTTGGATGTCGATCACAGATGTCCTCCGGAAGACGGCAGCGCGCCGCCGTAAAGCGCGGGTTAGGGTTCGCCGTCAGGCGGCCGGCGGGCGGGGCATGTACCCCCGCAGCCGCCGGACCACCCCCCGCGTAATCTGTTCGTGGAAGGTCAACACGACCGCCTCCTCGGCATGGCGCACGGCGTAAATGAAGGCCATGATGACTAGGCTCAGCAGCAAGGCGATAAACGTTTTGTCGAATGCCCGGCCGAGGTAGATCGAGACCGTCTGGATGGCGTCCCGCTGCAACTCGCTGACCGGCGTCACCATGTCGCCGGCCGTTAGCAGGGCGGTGCCCAGGCCGAGGACGGTGCCGATGAAGCCAAGCGTCGGCAGCGACCACCCTAGGCCGTGTTGACGAATCGGCCGCGCCTCCCGACCTTTGACCGGGTCAGGAGGGCCGGCCGATGCCGAGCGCG
>JAIEQO010000607.1 GCA_019747655.1 Gemmataceae bacterium
GTCCGGGGCGGCCAGGTGGGCGGCCCGGGCCGCCGCCCCGCCGCCGCTGACGCGGTTCGGGTCGGCCGCGGCCGGGCGGATGTCGGGCGACCCCTCGGCCGTCAGGTCGATGAGCGCGACCGGGGTGCGGAAGCTCTTGTCGAGGAAAGTCTGACCGAGCCACCGGGCCAGGCCGGGGAACTCGGTGCCGATGACGACCACCGTCGTCCCGGCCCCGCGGTAGCCCTTGCGGTGGAACTCGTCGAGCCGCGTGGCGGACAACAGCTTGTCGGCGGCGGGGGCGTCGCCGGTCCCGGTGACGGACACCGTTTCTGTCGCCGGCACCGGCAGCCGCAGGTAAACGACGCCCGGTTCGGCCGCGAACCGCTCCAGGTCGGCGGCCCGGGGGAAGGCGATGGTGAGGATGTGGCCGGCCGCCCCTTCGAGCGTCGGCGACCCGCCCGGCCCGCCGTAACCGATCTGCAACCGGGCGCGGAGGGCGTCGAGTTCGGCCACCCCCGGCCGGGAGTCGTACACGACCTCGACCCGGACCGGCTTGCCGGCAGACGCGGCGTCGTCCAGGTAGTTCCGCAGCCCGGGGGCGAACTTCGCCCGGTTCGGGGCGACCGTCGGCGGGACCATCGGCACGAGCGGCGGGTCGGGCAGGACCTCGACCCACCGGACCGGCAGGGTGTCGCGGATCGGCAGCGGCAGGTCGGACACGGGGGAGTCGGCGACGAACCACCCGGCCGGTTCCCGCCGCAGGTCCTTGAGCAGCCGGAACAGGTTCCCGGCCGGGATGTCGCCGCGGACGAGGGAGTACCGGTTGGTGTCGTAGCCGATGGCCTCGCGGAACCCGAGCCGGGCGAGCTGGTCGGCCACCTGGCGGTGGAGCCGCTGCTGGTCGTCGGGCAGCAGTCCGGAGGGGATGCCGACCCGGATCGACACCGGTTGGGCCTGGTCGTCGGGTAGTTTGAGGTCGGTCGGCTTGAACAGGACCGTCCGGACCCGCGGGTCCTTGAGCAGTTCGAGGACGTTCCTGGTGGCGATGGTGCCGGTGAACCGCTCGGCCGTCGGGTCGAGGATGTCGGTGTCGTCGTCGTCCTGCCGGGTACGGGCGAACCCGACCTTGTCCAGGTAGGCGGTCAGCTCGCGGAACTGGCGGACCCGCTCGGCCCGGTCGGCCCGGATGCGGTAGCGGAGCTGGACGTCGACCGTCCCGGGCGGCGGGGGGTATTTAACCTGGGCGGCGGCCGGCCCGGCGGAGAGCGCGATGAGCCCGACGACGAGGGCCCGGCGAGCGGTGGTCATGGTCCGTCACCTCTGCGGGGCAAGCCTTGCCAACCCGACCGGGGGAAGTATGCCCCCGGGCCGGGCCGGCGGTTGGGCGGAAGTGGCGGGAGCGACGGGATTCGGCCGGGCCCCGGCGGCGGAATCAGACCGGCCCGTAAAAGCCGACAGAAATACGGGGGCCGCAGATGACGCAGATCAGAGCCCGCAGATGAAGCCAGATTCAAACATTGAACTTTGTCTAATCCGGTTTCATCTGCGCCGGAGTCCGCGTCATCTGCGGCCCCCGTATTTCCCCCCTACTTGACCCGGTCCGGGGTGAGCTTGCCGAGGTTGTCGAACAGGCGGACCAGGGAGTTCATGAGCTTGACGAAGTCGCCCTCGTGCAGGCTCTCGTTCGGGGCGTGGGCGTTGCTGGCCGGGTCCTCGATCCCCATGAGCAGGGCCGGGGCCCCGCCGAACAGGTCCGACAGCGGCCCGACGAACCCGATGCTCCCGCCGCAGCCGATGCCGACCGGGTCGCGGTCGAACCCGGTCCGCATGGCGGCCAGGGCGGCCTCGAACGCCGGGCCGTTCGGGTCGGTCATCCACCACTTCACCGGCGGCCCGTAGGGGGTGACGGAGACATCCGCCCCCCACGGCGGGTCGGCCGTGAAGAACGCCCGGAGCTGGTCCAACACCTGCCCCGGGTCCTGGTCCGGGACGATCCGGCAGCTCACCAGGGCGGTGGCCTTCGGCAGCACCTGGTTGGACGCCCCCTTGATGCTGCTGGCCTCCTGGGCGATGACGGTGACGGCCGGCCGCCGCCACGTCTGCTCGTACTCGGTGAAGCCGGTTTCCGTGGCGAACCGGGCGGTCAGCCCGAGGTCGTGGCGGAGCTTGTCGCCCTCGAACGGGAGCTTGCGGAAGGCCGCCCGCTCCTTGTCGGTCAGCGGCCGGACCTGCTCCAGGAGCGACGGCACGGCTGGCTTGCCGTCGCCGGAGTAGAGCCGGCCGAGGACGGCGTTGAGGGCGACCGCCGCGTCCGGGATGGCCCCGCCGCCCATTCCGCTGTGGACCGGCAGCCGGGCGGTCGAGACCTCGACCTTGGCGGCCACGATCCCCCGGAGCGAGTAGGTGATGCTCGGGATGCCGACCTGGATGTTCTCGGTGTCGCAGACGACGATCACGTCCGACTTGATCCGGTCGCGGTGGACGTCGAAGAACTTGAGCAGGTTCTTCGAGCCGACTTCTTCCTCCCCCTCGACCAGCATCTTGACGTTGCACGGGAGCTGGTTGGAGGTCTTGCGGTAGGCGGCGATGGCCCCGAGGAAGGCGGAGACGGCCCCCTTGTCGTCGGCCGCCCCGCGGGCGTACAGCCGGCCGTCCCGGCGGGTCAGCTTCCACGGGTCGCTTTGCCACTGTTCGACGTAGTTGATCGGCTGGACGTCGTGGTGGGCGTACAGGAAGACGGTCGGCTTGCCCGGGGCGTCGAGCCACTCGCCGTAGGCGTAGGGCAAGGATTGCCCGACCCGCAGGACGTCGACGTTCAGCAGCCCGGCGTCCCGCATCTGGGCGGCCACCAGGTTGGCCGTCCGGTCGATCTCGGGCAGGTGCTCGCCGTCGGTCGAGATGCTCGGGATGGCGACCAGCTCGCCCAGCCCGCGGACGATCCCGTCGTGGTTGCGTGAGAGCCAGTCGAGGGCCTGATTCATCACCGTCCTCCGGTGGTGGTCATTCGTCATTCGTCACTGGTCATCGGTTGGCCGCCGGCAAGGCGACCAGGCGTGACCGGCGAACGCTTTCACTGTACCCTGTTAGCGGGCGGGGGTAAACCACCCCGGCCACCCGGAGGACCGCCGATGCTCCCGACCCTGTTCGTCGCCGTCGCCCTCGCCCCGGCCAACGACCTCCGGGACCAGGATGATAAGGCCGTCCGCAAGGTCCTGGCCGACCAGGTGGCGGCCTGGAACACGGGCGACCTCGACGGGTTCATGAAGGGCTACTGGGACAGCCCGGAGCTGTTCTTCATCTCCGGCGGCAAGGACGTGAAGGGGTTCAAGGCGCTCAAGGAGCGGTACGACACCAGCTACCGCGGCGAGGGGAAGGAGATGGGGAAACTGACGTTCTCGGAGGTCCACGTCGAGGTGCTGGGCCCGGACGCGGCCCTGGTGCGGGGGAAGTGGCAGGTCGAGACGAAGAAGGAGACCGTCGGCGGGTGGTACACCCTCGTCTTTCGCAAGCTGGACGGCGGGTGGAAGATCACCCACGACCACACGTCGAAGTAGCCCGGCTACCGCCCCTGGGCCGCCGCCCGGGCCGTCCCCCAGCCTACGGGGAGTAGCTTCGGCCGGGGGACGATCACCCCGGTCACGCCGCCGTACCGCCCCCACAGTTCGGCCGAGCTGTGCCGGAGGAAGTCGAACAGCCCCGGGTCGGGGTGGCCGGCCAGGTACGCCCGGGCCAGCTCCCCCATCCGGGCGTCGTACCGGTCCTTCGAGTGTGAGTGGACGGCGTACCGGCCGGGGTGGCGGCGGAGGTCGCCGTCGAACGCCGGGCTCATGTGGTACAGCTCGTGGAACACCGTCACCAGCTTTTCCTCGAACGGCTGGTCGAGGAACCGCGGCAGGCAGAAGGTGAGGACGTAGAGCATCTCGGCCCCGTCCACCACGAACCGTTGGACCTGGTAGTCGACCGGCCCGTGCCGGCGGGTCAGGGCCCCGCCCCGGAACCGCAGCGGCGTCACCCGGGCCTGGAGGCCGTACCGGCTCCGGTTCCGGGACGGGGTAAAGGTCAGCAGAACCTGTGACATCCGGACGTGGGCCAGAACCTCGCACCGGGCCGCCACGTCCTCGCAGAGCCGGCGCATCCGGCTGCAGAAGTCGAGCGGCCGGCCGGCCACCGGGCCGGCCTTGACCCGGGCGGGCACCGCCCGCACCGGCAGCGGCCGCTTGGCGTCCCACCGGAGTTCGAGCGGCAGGGCCCGGGGCGGACGGACCACCCGGGCCGGGGCCGGGACCGGCCGCGGGCCGGGCCGGGTCCGGGTGCCGAACAGGCCGAACATCCGTGGCGTCCTCGGGATGGGGGCGGGGCGGGCCGGGTCCGGGGTCGGTGGCCATGCTAGGGCACCCCCGGCGGGGGGTCAACGACGGACCCCGGTTCCCGGTTGCCCGGCCGCTACAGGGCGGGGCCCGGATCGTCCACCCCCGGCGGCCGGCGGAATGCCGCTAAACCTCGCCGGCCCCCCGTCCGATACATCCGGTAACGTGGCCGGGGTCGCCCCACGGCGCCCGGGCATCGGGCCGGAACAGGACACGGCCGCACGGCCGGGAGGGTGTGATGCGGACCAAGCGGCTGATGCTGGCGGGGGCCGCGGCGGCCGGCCTCGGGGGCGGGCTGGCCGGGTGCCAGACCCAGGTGGCCGGGATGACCCTGCCGAGCCCGCGGTACCTCGAACACTACCCGCAGTACTTCGCCCCGGACCCGTCGTTCCCGCTGCCGCGGGAGCTGGCCACCCAGACCGACCCGGCCGGGCTGGCCGCCGGCGGGCTGGTCCCGGGCGTCGGGCCGGCCCCGGTCGCCCCGGCGG
>JAIEQO010000832.1 GCA_019747655.1 Gemmataceae bacterium
GGCGCTGGAAGCCGCCCGGGCCGCGACCGGCTACGCCGCGTCGGTCATCGGCTGCGACGCCGAGGCCGGGCTGGAGCGGGAACTGCCGCCGGCGGAGACGCCGGACGGCCGGCCGGGCGTGAGCCTGTTGTTCTTCGCGTTCAGCCGGGACGCCCTCCAGAAGGCGCTGGTGAACCGCGTCGCCCAGTGCGTCCTGACCTGCCCGACCACGGCCTGCTTTAACGGCCTCGCCGGCGATCCCGGCCGGTCGATCCGCGTCGGCGGGAACCTCCGCTTCTTCGGCGACGGCTGGCAGATCAGCAAGCTCGTCGGCGGCAGGCGGTACTGGCGGGTCCCCGTCATGGACGGCGAGTTCCTGTGCGAGGACGTGTTCGGGACGGTCAAGGGCGTGGCCGGCGGGAATCTGATCTTGCTGGGGGAAACACAGGCCGCGACGCTGGCGGCGGCTGAGGCGGCGGTCGCGGCCGCCCGGGCGGTGTCCGGGGTCATTCTCCCCTTCCCCGGCGGCGTGGTCCGGTCCGGGAGTAAGGTCGGGAGCAAGTACAAGGCCCTGCGGGCGAGCACCAACCACGCCTACTGCCCGACGCTCCGCGGCGTCGTCCCGAGCGAACTCCCCGAGGGGGTGAACGCCGCCTACGAACTGGTCATCGACGGCCTCGACCTCGCGGCCGTCGAGAAGGCGATGTGGGCCGGGATGCAGGCCGCTAGCCGCTGCCCCGGGTTGGTGAGGATCACCGCGGGCAACTACGGCGGCAAGCTCGGCCCGTTCCACATCCGGCTACGAAAGCTGATCGAGGGGGGCTGATGGGGTTCAAACTCACCCTCCGCGCCGCGTCGCCGATCCCGATCGAGGTGGACGGCCTCACCCCCGAACGGGTGGCGAACCTGTCGGCCGCCGAGGTGGCCAAGCTCCCCGTCCAGCGCGGCAACCGGGCCGAGCCGCTCGGCGAGTTCTTCGACGTGACCGTGGAGGGTGAGTCGAATCTCCATCTCACGTTCGCGGGGGAGACCGGCAACGTGAAGGGAATCGCGGCCGGCATGAACGGCGGCATCGTCACGGTCGAGGGCGACGCCGGGATGCATGCCGGGGCGGGGATGAGGGACGGCTGGCTGTTCATCGAGGGCAGCGCCGGCGACTGGCTCGGGGCGGAAATGGCGGACGGCACGATCGAGGTGTTGGGGAACGCGGGGGACCAGTGCGGGGCGGCGTACCGCGGCTCCCGGCGGGGCATGACCGGCGGAACGATCGTCGTTCGGGGCCGTGCCGGCGCTGAACTCGGGCTCCTCATGCGGCGGGGGCTGATCGCCGTCGAAGGGGAATGCGGCGAGTTCGCCGGGGCATCGATGATCGCCGGGACGGTCTTCGTGTTCGGCAAGGCCGGCCCGAGGGTCGGAGCCGGGATGAAGCGGGGCACGATTGTGGCGGCCGGGGGTGTCGAGGAGCTGCCGCCGTCGTTTGCCTACTCTTGCGACTACCGCCCGGCGTTCCTGGCCCTGTACCGCGAGTACCTGCCGGCCGGCTTCGCGGCCGGCCCGGTACGCTGCTACCGCGGCGACCTCCTCACCGGTGGTCGAGGCGAGGTGCTCACCTGGGCCGGGGAGGCATAAGGATCGCCGCTTGTTGCCGCCCCGAAGGGGCGTCCGGGAATAGCCCGGGGTGAAACCCCGGGTGTCGATCGGTTGAGATGTCGGAGCCCCGAAGGGGCGACCCGTCCGAACAAGGGTCGCCCCTTCGGGGCTCCGCATGATTCGCATTCCGGGACCCGGGGTTGCACCCCGGGCTATTCCCGGACGCCCCTTCGGGGCGACAAACGACCCCGCGGCGGGGAAGCCGCGGGTTACTTCTACGGAGCCCACCCGGGCAGCGCGGCGGCCTGCTTCACCCACGCCGCCATCCGGGCCTCGTCGAGCCCGTCGTCTTCGGTGATGTCGACCCAGCGCACCTCCTTGCTCTTCGGCGTGCCGCCCGGGGGGACGGGTCGCAGCGAGGTGCCGGCGAAGAACGTCACCTTGACGTAGCGGGTGAAGACGTGGAACGACAGGAACCAGCCCCGGCCCTCGACGCCGTAGAACGGCGAGTTCCACCGCACCGCCTTCCGCACGCCGGGCACGGCCCGCACGATGAGCGCGTCGAGGCGTTCGCCGAGGTCGCGCTTCCAGCCCGGCATCGCGGCGATGTACGCTTGCACGGGGGAGTCGCCGTCACCTTTTGCGATCTGCGGGTTGCCACCCGAAAGCAACTTCACCGGCTGGGCCTTATTCGCAGCGGGCTCGGTCGCCTTCGCCGGCGGGCCGTTCCGGGCCACCGCGGCTCTCACGAGCGCCTTGAACGCGGCCGCGTCGACCTCCTCACCTTCGCGGATGTCGATCGCCCGTCGGGTGTTGCCGTCCAGGCTGGCGTTGAAGAGGCGTGACGGGTCGGGGATGCTGGCCCCCCGGGGGAAGGTGAGCTTTACGACCGTCTTGTACGCCTCCCCGGTGCAGACGATCCCGCCGTGCGACCAGACGGGGTTCTCCCACTTCCACTCCTCGGTCATCCCGGGGTCGGCGTTCAGGATCAGCGCCCGCATCCGGGCCAGCGTCTCTCCGCGCCATCCACCGATGTCGTGGATTCGCTGGTCGATGAGCCGGGACGCGGGCTCGCCCACCTCAGCCGGTCCCTCGACCTTCGCGGTCTTCGCGGCCTTGAGCGCGGGCTTGCTCGCACGAGACGCCCGTTTGGCCTTCGGCTTCGCAGTGCCCTCAGCCATCATTCGGCCCCATGTATCCGATGGTTCTCACGTCGTCCGAAGCCGTTTCGTATCGCCTCGGCGGCCGAACGGCCTGCATTCGTAGGGTGGGCCGGACCGGTCCGTCCGCGGACCGGGAGGCCCACGGCGGGGGCGCCATCAACCGTGGGCCTCCCCGTTCCTGCGGAACGGGTCCGGCCCACCCTACGAAACCTGTTCAGACGCCGGCCCGCCCACACTGGGCCACAGCCCCTGGAACCAGAGGTCGTTCCCGCCGATCGCGCCCCCGACAGCCGCGAAGTCGGGAGATTGCACCTCACCCAGCCGTGACGCCGGGACCCAGCCCTTCAATATCCGACGGCCGGTCGGCTTGACCGCGATCGGGAAACCGACTCCGAACTGCAACCAGTCGTGCGGCCCGAAGTGAGTGTGGTGAGACCGGAAGAACTCGACCATCTCGGCCAGGCGGGCGTAAGCCAGGGTGCGGGTGGCCTCGACCGATCCGACAGGCAGAACCTCCGCCCAGGCGTTGTGCAAGTACCCGTCGAAGTGCGGGCGCATGTCGCAACTGCTGAACTCGCCGCCCGGAAACCGTCGGCCGAACAGCTCCCGGAGGCGTGTATAGCCCGCGGTGAGCTGGTCGGCGACCGGCAGTCGTTTTCGGAACAGCCAGCCGAACACCCCGATGCCCCCCGCACCGCTACTTCGGCGGCACCACGCGCAGCCAGCCCTCAGTGACGACGGCCGGGCCGCCGCGCTTCAGCCCGGTCGCCGGGATGACCTCCGACGGAGGGGCACCGGACCCGATCAGCCCGGCCACCACCCCGCCGGCGAACCCGGCCGCCACCCCCGACCCGCCGACCGGCAGACCGGCAATCGCTCCGTTGGCCACGAGGTCGGGTTTCGGCAAGAGTTGCACCCCCGGCCCGGCCCCGGTCAGCCCGGCCGGGTCGGCCCCGAACGGCTTGGCACTCGCCGCCACCGCGATCGACGCCTTCGCATCCCCGGGAAGCCCGACGCCGGCGTTTGTGGTGGTGTAGGAGACCCACACCGGCCGGCCCTTGTCGGCCGCGGCCCCGACGAACTCGGCCAAGAGCCGCGGGACGATCTCGATCCGCCGTCGGAGGGCCGGCAGCCGCGGGTCGTACACCTCCCCGCCGTCGATCCGCAGGGCGTACCGCCCCTCCTCCGGGACGGTGAACTCCAGCACCTGCTCGTACACCCCGTAGGCCGGGTCGGCCCACAGCCGCAGCGGCTCGCCGGCCGACCGGGCCACCTCGGTCATCTCGTCCGACGCCCGGGCCTTCCCCTCCGGGTCGAGCTGCCGGAACACCCGGAGGGTGAGCGGGAAGATCGACTCGGCCCCGCCGTAGGCGAACGGGTCGTGCGTCTCCCGCCACTGGACGACCAGCCGGACCCGGGCCCCGGCCGGCAGCGTCCGCACGTCCTTGCCGTCCGGCGACCGGGTGCCGAGGAAGTTGAACTCCTTCGTCCACTCGCCCTCGGGGGTCGGGGCGGTCCGCGGGGCGAACTCCATCGCCCCGTCGGCGTTCGCGTCCAGGAACGGCCCGGCCCAGGCCGACCCGACCAGCGGGCTGGTCGCCTGCACCCAGACCGGCCGGGGGGTGGCCCGGGGGCGGGTGGCCGACCGGGTCCGCGGCCCGGACACGGCGTCGCTGGCGAACGACGTATCGAGCAACTGGCTCAGGTCGCTGAGCCCGTCCTGCTGGTAGCCGACCTCCCAGACCAGAGTGTTGACGACCACGGTGGCACCGGCCAGTGACCGCATCGAGGCTTGCAGGGCCAACGCCCGGGCGATCGTCTCGGCCTGGGCCCTTTGCCGCGCCAGCAGGTCTTCGATGGCGGCCCGGGCCCGCCGCCGGCGGTCCACCGCCGCGGGCTCGTCGCTCGGATCGCTGAACGCCCGCCGGCTCTCCTCGACGGCGTCGGCGTACCGCCGGCGGAGGTCCTCATCCCGGGCCGACAGCTCCGACAGCCGGGTCTGCATGGCCTCGGTGAACTCGGCGTCGCCGCGGACGAACCGGGCCACGGCATACGCCTGGTGGTAGGCCGCCGGGTCGACCCGGACGAGCACCAGCCGGGCGTCCGGGGCGGCCAGGTGGGC
>JAIEQO010000158.1 GCA_019747655.1 Gemmataceae bacterium
CCCGCCTCGCCATCACACCACCTCCGGGACCGCCGGGTGTAGCTCACCCGGCGGTCCGAAAAGTGGGGTCCACTATAGAGGGAGCATCAAGGCCAAGAGGCTCAACGCCGCCTGGGACGAAGACTACCTCCGACAGGTTCTACAAGGATTCAAAGCGAATTAAGACGCGTTAGCCCTGGGGATCCGGGTGAGCCCGTTACGAAGAGTTGGCGTTTCTCATGCGGAACCCTCACGCCTGCCAGCCGCGGACCAGCGAGCCGGCCGAACCGTTCGGAAGAAATGCACGCCATCACGCGACGAGAGTGAAAGCCTCATGTAGCAGGTCGCTCTCCCTTTCGGCGAGGGGTCGGTCCGGCAGGGCCAGCCGAACAACCGCGCGATCGTACGCGGTAAGGGTCACCCCCCGTTCGGCGAACGCCGAGCGGGTAGCGTCAGCTGGGGCGGCCCGGACGTCGTCGCGCTTCGACCGGAGGAGGAGGATCCCGCTCTGAACGCTCTCCGACACCGGGAGCGGCTCCCAGGCGGTGTCGCAACTGAGGTCGCCGACCAGCCGGACGTTCTCCACCCGGCCATCAAGCAAGCTCCCGGCGACCGGCCCGGTTGCGAGCTGGTCGGTCGCGGCACCGTGACAGGTAAAGAGCGGGGCGAGGTTCACCGTCTCGGACACGCCGTCGAGTCGGCCCTCCTCGAGCTGTCCGGTGAACCGGAGGAGCGGGTCGTCCAGCTCTCCCGAGGCGATCATCCGGTCCCGGGTCGTTTCTACCACCGCCCGCGACCGGCGTCGGCCGTAAAAGCTGACACCCAGCGGGAGGTACCCGCCGAGCCACTTGTGGCAGCCGGTGAGGTACAGGTCGTAGCAATCGCTCCCGACCTCCGTCGCCACCTGACAGAACCCTTGCGCCCCGTCGACGACGACGAACCGGACCTCGCGGGCGGCCCCCACCCCCCGGACCAGTTCGCAGACGGGCAGCCGCACCCCGTCGTGGCTGACCGCGGGCAGGAACAGGCCGTCGCACCCCTCACGGCTGTAGCGGTCGACGACGGCGGTAACGACATCCGCGGCCGAAGCCCGGGCGGAAAAGACGGTGTCCCGGAGCGGGCAGGTCGTCACTCTCCGCCCGACCCGATCCCCTTCGGCTTCCAGGATGGCGTGGTAGGGCCGCCACCCGAGGTCCGTGACGAGCACGTTCCGGCAGCAGCGGAAGAGCAGCCGGGCCGCGAGCCGCATCAACTGGGCCGACCGGCTCGAGAGAAGGACCGGGAGCTCGGGCTCGGAGCCGGCGAGGACGCGGAGGGTGCGCTTCAGGCCGGAAACCCCCGGCCTCGCGGCGTGGCCGGGGAAGCGGGAGCCGGCGGTCGGGCATGCTTCGGCCCCGTCCCGGAGCAGACGTTCGAAGTACAGCGAGCCGCCCTCTTCGCCGGCGAGGGCGGCGAAGGCCCGGTCGGCCTGCTGGGCGGCGGGTGACATGCGGCCCAGCCGGGCTGTATCGAGGTACAGCGGGGCGGCCACGGAATGGCCTCGGTTACTAATCGGGCGTACAGATCTTACGCACCGGCGTCCGGTTGGTCCAGGAGGGTGCGGTACGGGGTCGCGTAGAGGTAGAGCCTGTGCCCGCGGTCTTTCGCGAGCCGGACCGCCTGCGGGTCGAACGTGAGGGTGAACCGGACGGTCCTCGTCCGGTCGTCCAGCTCTTGACTCCCGACCGCGCGATCGCCGTAGATGCCGAAGTCGGAGGCGAGGCCGTGCTCGTCCGCGAGGTCGGACTCGCGGACGAGGGCGACCCAGAGCCCGTTCGCGTGCTGCTCGTCCACCCAGGGGCGGACGTCGTCGACGGGGAGGGCCCGGTCGCGGGGCCAGAGGTCCTCGCGGAGGATCAGGATCCGTTCGACGAGGACGCCGCGGTCGACGGCCTCGTAGTTCGCCCGCATGCTCTGCCGGCCGGGCTGGTCCTGCCAGTAGTCCTTGCCCTTGAGCCAGGCGACCGAGCGATACTCCTTGAGGTCGGGGCTGCGGAGCAGCTTCTCGTACACGGTCCGCCAGGTCTCCGTGCCAGAGAACTCGATAGTCCCGGAGGCGAGGGTCGCGACTTGCGCCGTAAGGCCTGCGAGGCGGAGGGATGCGAACTCGCGGAGGATCGGGTCGTCCTGCCGGGCGAGGGCGGTGAGCGTCCGGCAGAGGGAGACGTACTGGTCGAACAGGTCGTGCTCGGGGGCGAGGGTGAGCGGGACCGCGAGCCGCTCGAGCATCTCGGCCCGCCGCTGCTCCCGCTCGGCCTCCTGGTCCATGAAGCTGAGGAACAGCCCGCCGAGGACGCTCACGAGCGCCCCGAGCGCCGCCACCTGGGCCGCGGGCGGGGCGAAGACGGACACTAACGCCATGGTGAGGGAGCCAGCCACGGCCGTGCCGACGAACTTGAAGGAGAGGATTACGGAACGGCGGGTAGGTCGCACTTGGGAGGTCGGCATGCGAGGAGCATATGACGAAAGCGTGGCGAAACTCAAACGAACTCACCGTCCCGCCGGCAGTGGGCTTCGGCGGACCACGGGCGGCACAGAAACGGCGGAGTGAAGCACCTCCCTGTCTGGTACAGATAACAATATAAGCCGTGAATACGATCAACCTGACCTACACCTGGCGTATGAGAAAAACCCGTTCGGCCACAGCGTGGCTGTCGAAGGCCTTCGCGGCCGTCTTCTCGGTCGCCCTCTTCCCTGCCTGGGCCGAGGCGTTCGACCCGCCGATGGTCGCTCCCCCTCCGCGTGCCGAGCCGAGTTTGTGCCATGCGTCTGCGGTGAGTACGACCCGAGAGCCGGGAACGGCGAACCGGTCGACGAGTGCATACAGACCGTTGCCGACCCGGCGTACTGTGCCGCACTTCACTGCGGGCCAGGTTAACGACTGGAGCAGCAGGAGGTCACCGGCGGGGTGATCCTGGGGTGCGACTGCGGCGGCGCGCAGTGGGAACTCTACACCCGGCTGTACTTCTGCGACTACGAGTGGCTTGCGGACGCTGGGGCGCTCCGGTGGTGGTGCTCCTCCTGGCATTGCGTGCCGCGCCCGAGGCCATTGCCTCGTGGGCCGGCCGGGCACCAGTGACGTTGCTGAGCAGGGAGCCGGTTTGTCCCGTCGTGCGCCTCGTATGCTGTCTGCTGCGGCTCTGCGGCAGGCGATTCAAGGGCACCGCGGCGCGAGCGGCATAGAACCTTGCAGCGCGTAACGCACGGTAGCCGGCCGCACATCGGCGATCCCGAGGTGGCCCGGGAGGCGGTGGCGGCGTTGACCGCAGCCGCCCCGGTGCCGCTCAGACGTCAGGCCAGGCCCAAGGACCGGCTCTCGGCGAACACCACTGTCTCCGCGCCGAAGGAGGCGGAGTAGTTTCGCTGCTTGAACAGCTCGGCCAGCAGGCCTCCGAGTTCTTTCAGAAGCCCCCAGACCGTGTCGTCGTCCGCCCCGGGGTCGCTGCACGTTTGACCGCGGAAGACAACGACCCGTTCCGGACGACTCCGGACAAGGCCCTCCGCGGCCGAGAACCCGACCTCGAGTCCCTCAGTGAACACCCCTCGGAGGTAGGGTTGGCCCGCGTACAGCCGACGCATAATCCAGTCCCCGGCGAAGCTCGCCGCCTGGCTCGCCGACCCCGCTGAGCCGAGGGTCACGGTGATACTGAACGGCGGGATGTTCGCCCCGCGGATGGGGACGTAATGGGGATGGGTTTCCGCCACGGTTCGCTGCTCCGAGCCCGTTCCGATCGCCCTCGGCCGACTGACCGAATGACGCGACTGCCCACGGGAGAGGCGGTCGGCAGGCAGACGTCACTCCTGCCTGCTGACCACCGCACTCGCGGACTTGAGGGTTCCACCTCGTACCGGGCGGCGGGCCGAACCCCGCAAATAACCTGATCGCTCGCACCGACGGTGCCCGGGAGGAACCTGAGGCTCAAGCCCCGCCCGGGCACTCTCAGAGCCTGTCCAAAATGGATGAACCTCAGGGTCGGAGCCGCCGGACCATCAGGTGGATCATGGCGACCTTGATGAACGCCTCGCTGCTCTCGGCGGTCCGCTCGTACTCCTCGCTCAGCCGCCGGGACCGGCCGAGCCAGCCGAACGTCCGCCCCACGATCCACCGCTTCGGCTGGACCACGAACCCGACCTGGCCGACCAGCTCCCGCACGACCACGCCGACCCACCCCCGCATCACCCACCCGTGGGTCAACGCCGTGTCGAAGTGGGCGTCGCCCCACACGACCTCCAGCCGCTTGACGGCCGCCCGCAGCCGGTCCATCAGGTCCGGGCCGCCGGCCCGGCCCTGGGTGTCGGCCGGCACCGCCATCAGCGCCCACAGGAGGCCGAGGGTGTCGACGGCCACGAACCGCTTGCGGCCGGCCACCTTTTTTCCCCCCGTCGTACCCGTTCGGGCCGCTGTGCTCGGCCCCCTTGACCGTCTGGCTGCCCACGATGGCGACCGCCGGCTTCGGCCTCTTCCCGGCCGCCCGCCGGGCCTTGGTGCGGAGGGCGCCGTGGATGCGGTCCCACGTCCCGTCGGTCTGCCAGGCGCGGAAGTAGTGGAAGACGATGCGGTACGGCGGCAGGTCGTGGGGCAACGACCGCCAGACGCACCCGTTCCGGGCCTGGTACAGGATGGCGTTCACGACCTCCCGGCGGGTGTAGCGTGCCGGCCGGCCGCCGGGCTTGGGCCGGGGCACGTGGGGCTCGATCAGCCGCCACTGGCGGTCGGCTAGGTCGGTCGGGTACGGCGTCCTGGTCATGCCGCACAACCTACGACCAGCTACTTATTATACCTCACGCGGCCGGGATTGAAGCTGGCTCCAGCACCTGGAAGTTGGGGGCCAGCAGGGGCGCCATCCGCTCCC
>JAIEQO010000546.1 GCA_019747655.1 Gemmataceae bacterium
CCCGGGTGCGGGTCCGGGCGGAGCCGCGGGACCGGCCGGGGCCGGTGGTCGAGCAACCCGCCTCCGCCGACGCCGCCACGAACAAGCTGCTGGTCGCGGCCGTGCTCGACCTGCCCGAGCCGGGCTGGTGGGCCGTCCGGGTGCGGGTCGGGGGCGACGGCGGCCGGTCGGCCGAGGTGGGGTTCGACCTGGAGGTCGGCGACCCGCCGCCGCGGTGGGTGTCGCTGGCCGGGTGGGTCGGGTGGCCGGCGCTGGCCGTGGCCGCGTTCGCCGCCCACCGGCTGCTCGTGCGACGGAAGGACTCCCGGGGCCGGTAGGGGGTTGTCGCGGCCCCGGGGCGCGGTACACTCCGGGCTCCGTCCCGGCCGTCCCGCCCCGAGGTGCCGCCGATGCCCCTCCGGAGCCGCCCCATGTCCCGCCGCGTCCGACTGGCCGCCTACCCGTTGGAAGACCGCACCGCCCCGGCCGTCCTCGCCGTCGGCCTCGCCGACGGGTCGGTCGAGGTCCACGCCGACGGCCGGCCGGACGGCAGCTCGACGACGAACTCACGGATGTCGACCCGCTCCGACGCCGCGGCCTATTCCGCCGGGTCACGCTCGACGAGGGGTTCGTCAAGAAGTACCTCGTGGCGGAATCGAAGTAATCGCCCCTCGGCCGGGGAAGCCCGTCGGCAGCGTCACTGAATTAGCGTTTTTATGAACACTTGACGGGGGGGGGGGCGCTTTTCGTATTTCAGCCCCGGGGACAGACAACGCAATTCCCCGAACCCGCAGTCAGGAGGTCCCATGTTCAACCTCGTCGTGCGGTCCCTCCCGTTCGCCGTCCTCGTACTGGCCGTGGCGTGGGCCGGCCCGCAGCAGATGGACGCCGGGCCCGCCACCGGGGTCGTCGGTGCCATCCCGCCGCCCAACCCGGTCGAGCCCTGCAACGCGAACGCCGTCGACAGTTTCAACTGCCCCGCTAAGGTCGGTACGGCTACCTGCGCTTACGGCGCCTACAACGGTCTACGGGTCGAGCTGCCCGGCACCAACATCACGTCCCGTTTCAACAATGACAAGCAGGTGTGTTACCATGCCGATCCAGCCTGTACCAAGTATACGCTGAAGAAAACTAACACCAACTGTACCGTCCAGCAAACGCCGTAGTGCTGACGATGCCCGTAGTCCTGTTTAACCGGCTTGGCGGGCGGCCGACAATACGTCGGCCGCCCGACGCTCACCGGTCGTGCTTCGCCCACGGGGTGGGGGCCGCGGGTCCTGTGGACACCGTCAGGTGTTGGGTTCTCAACCTCCGTCGATGGCATACGGCTCGTGGTAAGCGGGTAAGGTGGATAACGTGAGTACCAACAGTTCCGTCCGATGGATGTCGTTGGCGCTGACGTTGGTCACCGCGTCCGACCTGGGGGCCGAGGATGTCGCCGACCCACTGGCCCGCAACTACCCCGCCGTTCGCCGCGGGTCGTTCACCGCCACCGTCCGTGCCAGGGTCGCTCCCGAGTCTTCCTCACAGACGATCCGGGTCACCCGGGTCCACCTCGACCCGCCCCGGTGGAAAATCCAGGACCGAGTTTCAGCCACCTTCTTGCGGGACGGGAAGACCGTCACAGAAACGCTACAGGGTGAGTCGGTCTACCCGGAGGTGGGGCGGATCACCGTATCGGTGGACCCAGCGACCGGCCGGGCGCTGGGCGGGGTCGCGGCGTACGTGAAGCCACTTTCGCCGGCGGAACTTCGGGAGGCCGGCTACGGCCCCTTCAGCCTAGCGGTCGACGGCCGGACGAACGCGAACGGCTTCCTCCCGCTCCCCGAGTTGATCCGCGACGGTCAATCCGCGGCCGAGCCGGCGACGTTGAACGGCAAGCCGTGCGTGCTCGTCACGTCCGCCGGCCGGTGGGGCCGGCTCAGCGTCTGGCTCGATCCAGGGAACGGGCACCTGCCGATCCGGATCACCCAGGAGAAGTCGGCGGACGACCTGCTCTACGAGGGGGAGCGTGTCGGGTCGGTCGCCAAGGACGAGGACGGCAAGCCGGTGAAGCAGGTCGGTTACAAGCAAGAGTACGTGGTCAAGAAGGTGGGCAAGGTCGGCACCGGTCGGATGGTGACGGAGTTCACCCACGCGGCGACCGACGCCTTTGCCGACGGCTCGGCCCGCGAGATCGTCGAGGAGGTCGCCATCGGCGACGTGAGGCTGGTGGACAAGTGGGACAAGGACCCGTTCGTTCTCAGCGCCGTCGTCCCGGACGGGACGCGGGTCACTGCGGCGGACGATCAACCGATCGAGTATGTGTGGTGGGGCGGCCAGATCGTTAAGGATGTCAACCAGTCCGTTGCCCGGGGCGAGGTGTCCCCGTTCACGCCGGCGTCCCAGACGCCGTGGTGGGTGTACGCCGCGGTGGCCGTCGGGGTGGCAGCGGTCGCGGGGGCGGTCTGGCGGCTGGCGAGTCGACGGGGGGCGGCCGCATGAGCCCGGCCCTCCTCTTCGTGGTGGTTTTCGAGGCCGCCCGCGTGGCGGGCGTTGGCCCCGCGCCGGCGGCCTCCGACGGGCCGTACTGCGGGGTTTACTGCGTCCACACGGCCGCCCGGATGCTCGGGGCCGACCCCGACCTGTCGGGCCTCCTCAGCCGCGAGTTCGTCGGTTCGTACCGCGGCAGTTCGGCCGAGGAGTTGTGCCGGGCGGCCCGGGCGTGTGGCCTGGTCGCCACGCCGATGACCGGGCTGACGCCGCAGTCCCTTCGGGACTCGCGGCACCCGATCGCCCTCCACGTCCGCCGCCCCGGGCCGGGGATGCCGTACCTCCATTGGGTGTTGTACGCAGGGGACGAGGGGGGCCGTGCCCGCATCGTCGAACCGCCTGCGGAGCCCCAACTGCTGCCCTATTCCGAACTCGCGGCCCTGTGGGACGGGGCGGGGGTGGTGATCTCGACGGACCCGCCGAACCCGATCGCCCTGCGGGTCGGGTCGTGGGCATACGGGCTCGCCTGCGTGGCCGCGGTCGCGGCCGCCCTCGGCCTGCTCCGGGTCTGGGGCCCGGCGCGGCGGGCGGGCCCGGTCCTCGGGGCGTGGTTGGTGGTCGGGGTCGGCGGGGTCGCCGGGGTTTCCCTCCAGGCCGTCCAACCGAACGGGCTACTGCGGGACCGGTCGGCGGTCGCGCTGGTCGTCGGGCACCACTTCCCGGCCGATGTCCCGGAGATCGACGCCGCCGAGGCCCGGGCGCTGGCCGGCACCCCGGCCGTGACCTTCGTCGACGCCCGGCTGCCGGCGGATTACGCCCTGGGGCACGTCCCGGGGGCGGTCAACCTCCCGGTGTCGGCCGGCCTGGCGGAGCGGCGGGCGGTGACGGCCGTCCTGCCCGCGGGCGGGCGGGTGGTGGTGTACTGCCAGAGCCGGTCTTGCGCCTGGGCGGACACCGTCGCGGCGGACCTGTATCACCGCGGTCACCGGGACGTCCGCGTGTTCCGCGGCGGCTGGGTCGGGTGGGCGGGCCATGACGAGTAGCCGGTCCCGGCGTGGCGTCGAGCGGCTGGTGGGCGCCGTGCTGGCGGCCTCGCTGATCGGCAGCGCCGTGGCCCACCTGGGCAACCCGTACTACTACCTGTCGAGCGTGTACAACTACAAGCTCGTCGGCGGGCGGGTCGGGCTGTGGGTCGCAGCCGTGTCCCCGGGGGTTCACGTCGCCGTCGGCGTGTGCCTGCTGGCCGGCTGGCGGGTCCGGGGAAGTTACCTCGCGGCGTTCGCGCTGTTCGCGGCGTACTTGGCCGTCCAATGGAGCGCCCTGCACCGGGGCCTGGACATCTCGTGCGGCTGCTTCGGGGCTGGCGACGGCCTCCCCGTCGGACCGCGGACCCTGGCGATGGCCGGTGCGTGCGCGGCCGCCGCGCTGGCCGGTCTGGTCTTGACCCGTCGCCCGTCCACCGGCTGAGAGGGCTGTGATGCGACGCGACCGGATGGGGTTCTCGCTCATCGAACTGCTGGTGGTCGTCGCCATCCTCGCGGTTCTGGCCGGGCTGACCCTGGCCGCCGTCCAACGGGTCCGGGCGGCGTCGGCCCGGGCCGCCTGCCTGAACCAGCTCCGCCAACTCGCCCTGGCTGCCCAACAGTACCACGACGCCCGCGAGGCGTACCCGCCCGGGGTCAGCTACAAGGGCGGGGCGAGCCCGCAGCCCCACATGACCTGGCTGACCCGCCTGCTCCCGTACCTGGAGGAGGAGCCGCTCTGGCGGCAGGGCGAGGCCGCGTTCCGCGAGGACAAATTCTTCGAGGCCCCGCCGCACCTGCCGGTCCTGGGCCGGAAGGTCGGGGTGTTCGTCTGCCCCACCGACCCGCTCGCCCGCGAGCCGCACGACTTCGGGCCGTTCGCAGTCGGGCATACGAACTACCTCGGCGTCTCCGGCCTGGACCTGCACTCGTGGGACGGGGTGCTCCACACCGATTCCGCGGTCGCCGCCCGGGACATCCCCGACGGCACCAGCAACACGCTGCTGACCGGCGAGCGACCGGTCGGCAACGGCCATGAGTTCGGCTGGTGGTACGCCGGGTGGGGGCAAAACAAGACCGGGTCGGGCGACTCCATCCTGGGCGTCCGGGAGCGGCGGGAGGGGCCGCCGCTTGAGGACTGCCCGCCGGGCCCGTACCGGTTCCGTTCCGGACGGGCCGACACCAAGTGCGATGTCCTCCGGTACTGGTCGTACCACCCCGGCGGGGCCAACTTCGGCTTCTGCGACGGGTCCGCTCGGTTCCTCCGGTACGAGGCGGATTCCGTCCTGCCCGCCCTCGCTACCCGGGCCGGGGGCGAAGTCGTCGAGATTCCTTAGGCCGTGTTGACTGAAGCTCGGCCACCCTGGCGGCTCAGGCGAGCATGATGTCGATGGCCGCCAGCCAGACGA
>JAIEQO010000508.1 GCA_019747655.1 Gemmataceae bacterium
GGACGGCCGGCAGGTGGCCGCCCTGGCGGCCGAGTACCCGGCCGGCCAGCCGCCGGCGTTCGCGGCCGCCCTCGGGCAGCACCCGGCGGTCCCGCGGGACCGCCGGCGGGCGATCCTCCAGCAAGCCGTCCGCCAGCGGCCCAACGACCTGCCCGTCCTGATGGCCCTGGGCCAGTCGTACCCGGACGACCCCCGGCGGCCCCAGCCCGGGGCGGCCCGGTGGTTCCAGGCGGCGGTCGCCGCCCACCCCGGGGCGGCCGCCGCCCACAACAACCTGGGGACCATCCTTGCGAACGGCGGCGACTCGGCGGGGGCCGTGGCCGAGTACCGGGCGGCGATCCGGTTCGCCCCGGAGCTGGCCGCGGCCCACAGCAACCTGGGGCTCGCCCTGTCGCGGACCCGGGACCTGGCCGGGGCGGAGGACGCCTGCCGGGAGGGGGTTCGACTGGACCCTGTGTCGCCCCACGCCCACAACTCCCTCGGGTCCGTGCTGTCCCTTCGGAACGACCCGGCCGGGGCCGAGGCCGCATTCCGCAAGGCGCTCGAACTCGACCCGCGGCACGCCGCGGCCCACTACAACCTCGGCCACGCCCTGAGCGAGGCGGGCGATCCGGCCGGGGCCGAGGCCGCGTACCGGGAGGCGATCCGGATCGACCCCGGGCTGCCCGAGGCCCACGTCAACCTCGGCCGGCTCCTGTTCGAGCGGGGCGACCTCGACGGGGCGGAGGCCATCTACCGGGCCGGGCTCCGGGCCGCCCCGGACTTCCCACCGCTGCTCATCAACCTGGCCAACGTCCTGAACCGCCGGGGCGATTTCCGGGGGGCCATCGGGGTTTACCGGGAGGCGATCCGGCTGGACCCGGGGGACCCGTTGGCCCACTACAACCTGGGGCTGGCGCTGGTCGGGCTACGGGACTTCGCCGGGGCGGCCGGGGCGTTCGGGGAGGCGGCCCGGCTGGCCCCGCGGCTGTTCCAGGCCCACCTGAACCACGGGATCGCCCTGCGGGAGGCGGGCGACCCGGGCGGGGCGGTGGCCCCGTTGACGGAGGCGGTGCGGCTGGACCCGAAGCACCCGGAGGCCCGGCGGCAGTTGGGCCTGGCCGAGCGGGAGGTGGCCGCCCAGGGCGGGCGGGTAGCCCCGCCGCCGCGGGAGGTGCGGTGGTGACGCCCCGGCGGGGCCGACGCCGGCGCTGATTGGTTTGGTTTCGGGACCCACACACCCTGCGCCGAAACCAATGAACCCGGTCGCACCGACGGTCGTCCGGGCGGCGGCCCGGGCGGGTTAGTCCGGCAAGGCGACCGCCTCCCCGCCGGCCCGGGTGGCCAGGGCCGGCAGGATGTCGTCGGCCGAGTACCCGAGAAACCGGACGGCCCCGTCGGCGAAGGCGAAGTGGGCCCCGCCGGGGTGCGGGCTCCAGAAATGGAACACGGCGCACGGGTTGTTGAACTCACCCGGACCGAAGTGATATGGTCCGGCCCGGCACCCCGGGGCATAGGCACCAGTATTCCGGGCCCTGACCCCGAGCAGCATGTCAGCATCGCCGTCCTGGTCCTGGCCCCAGCCGGCGTACCACCAGCCGAGGACCATGTCCGGGCCCGGTGGCCGCTCGCCGGCCAGGAGCGTGTTGGACGCCCCGTCGGTGATGTCCGTCAACCGGACGGTCGATCCGGCGAACAACACCCCGTCTCTGAACCTGGCACGCCGGCCTGCCACCCCGAGGTACGAGGTTAGCCCGCGCACGAGTGTACCGGCCACCACCTGTGGTGCGGATGTCCGCGGATCCGTCGGGCACCCAAACACCCCGACGGCCAACCCACTCCCCGGGTGGGGCGGGTCGGCGGTGAAGTCGCGGCTGGTCCGGAAGGCGGCCACCGCCTCGTCCCACACGACCTGCTGTTCGAGGTGTGGCAGGAGTCGGGTGTGCCAGCCCATAAACGGGTATGGGTCGGCCTCACCCGGGAGCGTCACCCCAGGGGGCAGCCGGCTGTGGGCGTCGTGATACCCGTGGGCGGCGAGGCCGAGTTGTCTGAGGTGGTTCAGGCATTGTGTCCGCGCGGCCGCCGCCCGGACCCGCTGGACGCCGGCCAAGGTCAGACCGGCAACGATACCCATGATCGCCATCACGACGACCACCTCGATCGGGCTATAGGCCGCTCGACGCATTAGCTCCATGCCCCTACCGGTCCATTAAATCGAGTACGTACCACCTACCCACCTGGATTCGCCGGCGGCGGGTCTTTACACACTAGCCGCACCACAGTCGTCGCATTATCCAGTTTCGCACCTTTAACGCGCGTTGCCTCTTTCGATTTCGAGTTGTATTTACATACTTCGCTGCACGGCTCCTGTCCTTCCATACCAGCCCCGGGTACTACATCATACCTGGTGGTAACTCCGTCCACGAGATCGATCGGGTCCTGCGGCGTTTTGCGTACCTCCAGGCAGCGCTTGCTCACCTCGACGGTCTTTTTGCAGTACTGATCACTTCTGTCGCCCGGACAGTTGTTACAAGTCGGATCGAGGTATTCCCAGCAGGGGGTGGTGGCCAGCGGCGCCATGAACTTGCCCATGAACGGACCCTTTCGGTCGTAGCAGTCGGAGTCGGTACAGGGCGTCGGCGGAACCGGGGCCGCGATGGCCAGGGTGATGCCACCGGCCAGCAGCACCAGGCAGAAGAGGACGCGGGTGGAGAACATGGCCGTACTCCTTGGTGTTGGGGGCGGGTGGAAGCGAGGCATCATCGATCAGGGTTACAGGATCACCGACGCCATCGGACGACCGCGACGAGTCCGGCCAACCCGGCTGCGGCGGCCCCGCAACCCAGCAGCACCATCCAGTTCCGGCCCCACCACGACCGGACCGGTCGTCCTAAGGGCTCGCCTGGTTCGGTCCGGACCAGCACGTCGAACGGCTCAAACCGCTCCTCGGGTAGGACCTCCCGTCGGGACCCGTCCGGGCGAACCACGAATTCGGATGGGGCGCCGGACTCGGGGTAGTCCTCCACCCGCGTGTTCGGCGGGGGCACGGTGGAGAATGCCGTCGAGGCGACCCGCCCGCCGACCTCGCACTCGGTTACGGTCGCCTTGACGCGCCGGTGGAGCCGCCCGTCGTGGAGTTGGAAGACCGAAACCCACCCGGCCGGTCGCCATCGCTCGGGCCCGTCCGGGACGTAGTCGACATCGAACTGGATGAGCGCGTACCGAGCCACCCCGTACTGCTGGAAACGGACGACGTGGTAATCTCGGGCCGGGTCGAGCCAGAGCGTACACCCAGCGGTTGGGGAACTGCGAACGGACGCGACCTCGACACACCGGGCACCGTTAACTACCACCGATCGCCCAGTCGTGCGGAACAGGTCCGGATCGTACCCTCCCACATCCACCTCGAGTGGCCGGAAGGCGGCGAGGAACGGGCTCGTGTCGCTCGTCAGGAGCATTGGTGGGGTCGGGGCCGACTGGCGGCTCATGCGCTTGTGCGAACCTCCGCGGTCGCTCAACAGTGCCCCGGTCTTTCCGTCGTAGACGGCATGAATGTCGAGGTCGGTGAACCCTTTCGTGAAGGTGTTCACGGTCTTCTGAGCCCGTTCCAACCGGGCCTTCTCGCCGTCCATCGCCACTAAACCCCGTTCGTCGAGTGTCGCGTCGGACGACGGGAACACTTCCCCCGCGGCGAAATCTCGGGGTGAGGCCGCCGAGCACGCGCCCTTGGGGTAGAACACCGTCTGCGTCCAGGCGATCCGGAACGTTTGTGTGGCGTCCTGACGTTGTCGCCACCGGGCGACGATGTCGGCGAGTGATGGTCCGCCCGCGGGCTGGGCCGACCCCTGGCCAGGCCAGCCGACGAGTGCCGCCGACCCGACCGCCATCAGCAGAACGGTGCCCGTTCGCATCCCGGAATCCTTACGGGGCGATGGTAACGTCGACCGAGACTCGCTGCACGGCGGAACCGACTCGGATACGGGCGGCGACCGTCCGCCGGATCGCGGCGTCCGTCCCGACCGGCCGGCGGACCAACAGGGCAAGCTGGTTGCCTGGTAGTAGCCTTGCCTCGACTCCTTCCCCGTCCGGGTCCGCTCCGAGCAGGGTGAATGGCCGGCCTGAGACCGACTCGAACGAGACGACTTCCTCCCGGACTTCGCCGTCCGATAACCCGACCACGGCCACCCGCGGGGGCGAGGCTCGGAGGTCGGGAATGACTGTAACCCGGCCGCGGACGAACTTACGGAAGGCGGTCCCGTCCGCTGCAAGCCTGCCGCGGACGGTAAGGAGGTAGTCGGTCGGGCCAACTGCGACTGGGGGGTCGAAAGAGAGTGTCAGGGCGAGGGACTGGGTATCAGCAGCGAAAACCGACTCACACCGGACACCGGAGGTGTCAGTGGTCACCGTGGCGTCAGTCACGGCGGCCGCCAGCGGTAGAACGATTCTTCGGACCGCCGGGCGGGGCTCGATGTCGGACAGAGTTTCGCTGAGGTTTGGGAGCCGGCCGGCGGTCACCGGCTTGACGGTCCCACGGAGCGTCCAGGTTGGTCCATGCCGTCCTCCGACCACCGGGACAACACCGACACTGGCCGGAACGGGTCTCGGGGAAACCGGATCGACCATACTCCCCAGGTCGATCCGGACCACGACCGTTTTGGATTCCCCGGGCCCGATCCGTAGCGTCTCCGGTCGGACACCCGTGCAGTTACACGACACGAGCCAACGCTCGACCTCGACGCCCGTATCGCCCGGGTTGTACACGGGTATCGACCGCTCGAACTCGGAATCTTCCCAGACCTCCCCGAAGTCGAGGTCGGTCGCCTCGACGGGAAAGTCGCTCACCCGTTGTGCGGGGGGGGGGGGGGGGGGGTAATTTGGGCGGGCGGCACGGCATGGACCGGGTGCGTGGGCCGCGCCC
>JAIEQO010000919.1 GCA_019747655.1 Gemmataceae bacterium
GCTGGCGGGGGGTGAGCCGGCAGTACCTGATCCCCATGCGGGCACCCTAGATGCGACCAACATCTAGGACAGCCCCTAAGGAAAATACGGAATCTCGGCTTGTGGACCGTGCCGGCGGTGGTAACATCAACCCGACGCCTTCGCCCGTCGCCCGGCACCTCGCCCGCACCATGTTCCGCCCGCCGACGCAGGAGGCCGCATGTTCCGGTCGTGGATCAAACAGACCCCCCCCCCGTCAGAATGACGCCCGGGACCGGGCCACCCCCCGCGCCGCCGCCGGGCCCGCCCCGCCGCCCGACCGCAGTACCCGCCTGTCGTGTGCCCCGCTGGAAGACCGGACCGTGCTGACCCCCTCCGTCACGGCCGTGCCCATCAGCGGGGCCGCCGAGTGGGACGCCACCCCCGGGAAGTTCCGGCTCACCCGGTCCGGGAGCACGACCAGCCCGCTAACGGTCAACGTCGCCCCGTCCACCAGCTTCCCGTCCGGGGTCGCGGCCTCGCCCGCCGACTACACCGGGCTGGGGCCCACCGTCACCTTCCCGGCCGGGGCCCAGACGGTCGACATCGACATCACCGCGGTCGACGACGCCGTCCCGGAGGTGGCCGAGCAGCTGGCGGTGCAGGTCCTGTCCGGGCCCGGGTACTTCGCCGGCGGCTCGTCCGGACCGATCACCATCCGGGACAACGACGCCCGGCTGCGGTTCCAGATGGGGACGTACTTCGGGGCGGCCAAGTACGACCTGCCGTGGGACTCGGTCGACTCGTCCCAGGCGACCCAGACGCTGGCCCTGTCGGGGCTGGTGCTGAACATCTCCCGGGGGGCCGAGGCCCCGATCTCTTACGCCGTCACCTCGGCGACCGCCAAGTTCGCCTACGGGCACTTCCAGTCGGTGTCGTTCACGGCCACGTTCGCGGCCCCGGTCGAGTACTCGAGCCTGACCATCCAGAACGGCGGGGGGACGGCCGTCCTGCGGTCGAGCGGCCAGAACGTCATGGTCGGGGTGGCGATGCTGCCGAAGCTGGTGATCGACTTCTCGCCCACGGACGTGCCGAAGTACGTCAACGAAACCTGGCGGGTGGTGGTCGAGATGGACGGCAAAACGCTGGGCCCGATCAGCATCGGGTACGTCACCGCGACGGACACCCCGACCACCCTCCGGGACAAGGTCCGGGATGTCCTCAAGAACGACTTCAAGCTCGAGACCGAGGTCGGGCGGCTCGACGGCACCAAGCCGATCCTGGTCGTCAGGTTCCCGGAGCTCAACGGGGTCAAGAAGGTGACGATCGCCCACAACGTCCCCAACAAACCGGCCGGCCCGAAGGAGCACGAGTCACTGTCCGGGGCCACCGACCAGGCGCCGACGTTCGAGTTGGTGGCGACCCAGTAACCGCCGGCGGGCTGCGGTCGGTTTCGCAGCCGGACCTCTGCCCACCGCCCACGGAGCGATAAGCGATGTTCCAGTTCGTCGCGGTCGCGGCGCTGTACACGGCCGTCCCGCCGGACGCCTACCTGATCGACTACTCGTCCCTCCCCCCCCGCGAGGAGAAGATTCGGCACTCCTTCCGCATGGTGGCCCGGGACGGGTCTATGCTCGAGAGTCGGGAGGTCGTCATCTCCCCCGGAGCGACCCCGGACGGGCTGGTGTTCAGCCGGTGTTCCGACTTCCGCCGCGCCGGGTGGCGGCACGAGCGGTTCGGGGAGTCCGCGGTGCTGGTCCACGGGTCGGCCGACTCCCCCATCCGGTTGGTCGAGTTCCGGGGGAAGGGGTGGACGCCGACCGTCACCCCGATCTGGGCCGACAAGAAGAAGTAAGCAGGACGCCCCGGCCGCCGGCCCACCGCCGGCGGGCCGGGCGAGGAGCAGCCATGTTCCAGTTCGTCGCGGTCGCGGTGCTGTACACGGCCATCCCGCCGGACGCCTACCTGGTCGACTATGCCTCCTGGCCTGGGACGGAGCGTACCCAGATGGTCTTCCGGGCCGTCACCCGGGACGGGAAGGTGTCCCGGGAGATCGTCGTGAAGGGCGCCCATGCGACCGCGGGCGGGCTGGTCGAGACGGAGTGTCGGGTTCTCGAGCGGAGGGGCTGGCGGTGTCAGCGGCTCGGGGAGACCGCCTACCTGCTGTTCGGGTCGGCCGACTCGCCGATCCGGCTGGTCGAGTTCCGGGGGGAGGGGTGGACCCCGACCGTCACCCCGATCTGGGCCGACAAGAAGTAACCCGCCCGGCCCGCCGGCACACCGCCGGCGAGCCAATCAGGCGAACAGGGCGTCGACGGCCAGCCGCCAGCCGGGGGCGACCGGTTCGGCGTCGGCCTCCTGCCCGGGACCGAAGGTCGTCGGGTGGGTCGGATCGGCGGGCGTATACTTCATCACCGTACCGGCACGCGGGTCCACGTCCCATACCACGAGCGTCCCGGCCAGGAAGTAGTCGGCCCGCTTCTCGGCCATCTCCAGCTCCGCCGCCGGCCCGTAGTCGTTCTCGCTCCGGACCTCGGCCGCGAAGTCCGGAGCCCCCTCCACGAACCGCATCCCGTTGACCGGCAACGAGCCGGTGTAGTACGAGGCGTCCGGCGAGAACGACTCCCGCCCGGACGGCAGCTCCGGGACGGCGAAGCCGATTCCGTCCGCGTAAGCCTTCCCGTGCCCGATGGCCCGGGCGTACTCGCGGAGACTGACGGCGATCTCGAAGGCGACGGTACTCGGGATGTCACCGGTGGGCATGAGGTGGACGATCCTCCCGCCGATCAGCTCGGCCTTCCCGTCGGCCCGCATCAGGTCGTCGATTGTCGCCCGCGGCGTCGGCGGGGGCAAGACGGTACTCATCCGGCACCTCCCACGGCAGCATACCCGGCCGCCCATCCGGTCGCAATCGCGGCGGTCGCCCGTCAGGCGGTCGGGACCGCCAGCCGGCACGCCTGGCCGAGCAGGAACCCGGTCCCGGACAGGGCCACCATCCCGCAGGCGAGGAGGACGCCCTCCCGCCGGTAGCCGGGCATCTCGGCCGGGGCGGCCAGGCTCCGCCACGGCCAGTGGACCCACGAGACGTAGGCGAACAGCCCGCACGCCCCGAGCCACACGGCCACCTTCGCGGCCGTCAGCCCGAGCCACACGTCATTCCCGGGCGACCACCGCAGCCCGGCCAGCATGAACCCGGTCAGCCCGCAGGTGAGCAGGCCGGCCGTCACCAGATACCGCATCCCGTGGGCCAGGTGGGTGCTGAACCGCTCGTACCCCCGGCGGTCCGGGAAGTACCCGAACGCCTTGCCGTCGATCACCGCCGCCCGGTAGAAGATGGCCCCGAACCAGGCCGCGGCCGACAGCCCGTGGGCCCAGAACAACACCTGTTCGAGGAGTCGCATGGCCGGCCCTCCGTTTCGGTCAGGCCCTCACCCTGCCGACCGGGAACGGGGGCAGCGGATAACCCGGTTTCGGCCGGCCGGCAGGTCTCGCCCCGGCCCGCGGGTCGTTCCAACGCTGTTTCTTCCGGTCGAGTCGGGATGATTCAGGGGTGGGGTGGGACACCCGCCCGGAACCAATGAGAACGCCGCGGAGGGGCCCGGGGCGGCGTCAGTGCGTGCCGGGCTCGTCCGCCGGGGCGGCCGGGGCGGGCGGGGTGCCGGGCGGGAAGTCCCGGAGGTTGAGCCGGGTCTGGTGGGCGTCGAACGACCCGCCGTCCGGCGTCATACCCCTGAAATAGTCCTTCTGCCACCCCTGCTTGATGGTGTCCGGGTCGAGCCGCAGGAGGTCCTTGAGGAACCCGGACCGGCTGGCCTGCCAGCCCTCGTACTGGGCCTTCAGGTCCGGGGCGTCGGCCAGCGGGACCCGCCGCGGGATCAGGCCCTCGGCCAACCCCCGGGGGACCGGGACCAGCATGCAGAACGGCTCCCCCTCATCGAACCGGACCCACTCGCACACCCGGGTGATCTTCCAGTTCATGGTGAAGGTGGACGCCAGCCAGTCGGCCTCGACGACCCCTTCGAGCGGCTGGACGCCGTCCTTGATGTGGTTGGCCGGCCCCTTCACCCAGAGGTTGATCCCGGGCGGGGTGCGGAACAGGAACGGGACCGAGAAGGTGATGGTGCCGGCCCCGAAGTGGGACATGACCCGGGCGTCCGGCGGGCCGTCGAACCGGACCTCCACGTCGTCCTTGCCCGGGCCGCCGTACCAGTACGCCCGGAACGCGGCCGGGGACCGGAGGACCCACCCGGCCTGGTTGGCGATGGCCAGCGGCAGGCACCGGTACGGGAACCGCTGGTGGGCCTGGTCCATCCACTCCCGGGCGATCGGGGCGGCCTCCAGGGCGAACCCGGTCCCGGGGTAGATGTCGTAGGCGGTGAACTCGTGGCCTTGAGGTGGGTTCGGCTCGTTCGTCGCCATCAGTCCCTCTGCGTGGGGCCAATGACGAATGACCCACCAATGCCCCACCAATGACGAAGGGAGACAGACCCGGTCTTCCTTCGTCATTGGTGGGGCATTGGTGGGTCATTCGTCATTCCCTAGCTCCGGACCGTGCAGACCAGCGGCTGCTCGGCGGCGGCCTCGTAGGTCCGGCCGTCCCCGGCCTGGTTGGCCAGGGCCAGCGAGTACAGCCGGCGGCCGTCGGCGGTCGGGTAGTCGGCGGTCACACACGCCCGGCAGAGCCGCTCCTCGGACAGCCCGATGCACCGGGCGACGGCGTCGACCGGCAGGTAGAAGAGGGAGTCGGCCCCGAGGTCGGCGGCCATCGCGTCCTGTTCGGCCTCGGTCGGCACCTTCCCGGCCATGAACTTCGGGGCGAACAGCTCCTTCACCGTGCTCATGTCGATCCCGTAGAAGCACGGGGCGACGATCGGCGGGCAGGCCACCCGGACGTGGACCTCCTTCGCCCCGCCCTGGTCGCGGAGGTGGTGGAGCAGGCTCTTGA
>JAIEQO010000872.1 GCA_019747655.1 Gemmataceae bacterium
CTGAGCCCCCTGATCCGAAACCGATCAGGGGGCTCACGCCCCCCGCTCGCCAAGACTATGACGGTCGTTGCCGGTCCTCGCCCGAGTCGGCACAATGGGCGAGATGACCGACGACGACGTGATGCGGCTGCGGCTCCAACAGGTGGCCTCCTACCGGCAGGTGTGCACGCTCGTCCGGGCCGGGGCCGGGCACACCCTGATTAACGCCGCCCTGATCGGCGGGCTGACGTACTTCCAGTACACCCGATTCGGACCCCACCCGTTCCTCCTGGTGAACGCGGCGTTCGCCCTCGGCGAGCTGCTCGTCGGGCTCTGGAAGAAGGCCCGTCCGACGATCGACGCGGTGCTGGTGGACGGCCTCGTGGTCGGCGGGTTCGGGCTCTGGGTCCTGGGCCGCCAGCTCCTCGTCTGGCAGGCGGGCGGCCGGGTGTTCCCGTTCTCGGTCGTGTTCGGAGTGTGGATGCTGTTCGACGCCGTCCGGACGCTGCGGGCCTACGGCGACCTCCGCAGACTCTTCCCGGTCCGCCCGAGCCGGGCCCAGCTCGCCTGGTTCGACGACCTGGCGGCCGAGACCCGGGCGGCCGACCCACGGGAGGACGACCGGGCCCTCGACCTGCCGACCCAGCCCCACTGGAAGGGCCAGCTCCTCGGGTCGACCGCGTTCCTGGTGGCCGCCCGGGGCGAGGAGGTGTGGGTGGCCGGGCCCGGGTCGCTGGAGATCGACCGCCACCCGGAGGACGCCGGGACCGGCCGGCGGCCGGCCGCCCTGCGGGTGAACGGGGTCGAGTACCCCGAGTTCCCCCTCGACGACGCGAGCTGGGACAACTACCGGACGTGGGCCGAGGCGAACGCCCGGGCCGGCCGGCCGGCGGGCGAACCATGATCGAGGTCCGCGACCTGAGCAAGTGGTTCCGGGGGGCGGACGGAAGCCGGGCGGCGGCCGTCGACGCCCTCCGGTTCACCGTCCGGCCGGGCGAAGTGTTCGGGCTATTGGGGCCGAACGGGGCCGGCAAGACCACCACCCTGCGGATGCTCTGTACGGTCCTCAAGCCGTCCGCCGGGACGGCCACCGTGGCCGGGTTCGACGTGGTCGAGGAGCCGTCGGAGGTCCGCCGGCACGTCGGCTTCCTGTCGGCCAACACCGGGGTGTACGACCGGATGACGGCCCGGGAGATGGTCGAGTACTACGGCCGGCTCAACCAGGTCCCGCCGGAGGTCCTCGGGCCACGGATGGAGGAGCTGTTCAAAACGTTGCAGATGACCGGGTTCCGGGACGTGCCGGGCGGCAAGCTGAGCACCGGGATGAAGCAGAAGGTGTCGATCGCCCGGGCCCTGGTGAACGACCCGCCGGTCCTCATTTTCGACGAGCCAACGGCCGGGCTGGACGTGCTGGTCCAGCGGGCGGTGCTGGAGAGCATCAAGCGGCTCCGCGGGCGGGGGAAGACGATCGTCTTCTCGACCCACATCATGCGGGAGGTCGAGAAGCTGTGCGACCGGGTGGCGATCATGGCCCGGGGGAGGATCGTCGCCTGCGGCACCCCCGACGACCTCCGCCAGATGTACAACGAGCCGGACCTGGAGGAGCTGTTCTTCGCGCTGGTGAGCTGACCGGCATTCGTCGCCCCGAAGGGGCGTCCGGGAATAGCCCGGGCCGTCAGGCCCGGGTTTGTCCGCGAAGTATGATCGGAGCCCCGAAGGGGCGACCCGTCGAGAGGGTCGCCCCTTCGGGGCTCCCGGCGTTGTGTGGCCTCGTCCCCGGGGTCGGCACCCCGGGCTACTCCCGGACGCCCCTTCGGGGCGACGACCGGCGCTCACTTCTTGAACACCACCCCGCCGAACCGGAGCGCCACCGCCCCCCGCCCCGGGGCCGTGGCGAACTCGACCAACTCGCCCTCGAAGTGCCCGTCCGTCACCCGGAACACGTCGTCCTGGTAGTGCTCCAGCGGCGCCCGGAAGCTGCTCCAGTCGAGCGTCAACTTCCCGCCCTTCGTCCACACCTTCGCGGCGCCGTAGGCCGGGTCAGCGTACTCCCCGGCGTACCCGTCGGCCGCTAACGACTGCTTCGTGTTCGGCTTCCGGGCCGCGTCCCGGGCGGCGAGTTCGGCCCGCCGGGCCGCCTCGGCGTCGGCCACCAGCTTCCCGAAGAACCCGTTCCAGTCCCGGTCGGGCAGGTCGCAGTACAGATCGATGAGCGTGTTCGTGACCGCCTGGTTCATCCGCGTCTCGTGCCGGTTGTTCAGGACAGCGATGCCGAGCTTTTCGTCCGGCAACAGCGTCACCTGGACCCGGAACCCGTCGATCATCCCGCCGTGGGCGTGGACCCGCTTCCCCCGGTGGTCGGACACCACCCAGCCCATCCCGTAGCTGAGCTGTGTCGTGTCCGGGTTCATGGCCCGGGCGTTCCCCTCCAGCCTGATGATCGTCTGCGGCATCCGGGTCTCGGCCAGCGACCGCTCGGAGACGAGCCGCTTGCCGTCGGGGCCGACCCCGCCGGCGAGGTGGAACTTCAGCCACGCCCCCAGGTCGCGGGCCGAGGCGTGGACCGACCCGGCCGGGTTCGGCTCGGGCATGTCGTACCCCGGCATCGGCCCGAGCGGGCCGCCCTTCGGGGCGTGGTGGCCCATCGCACGGTCGGCCGGCGGGTCGGCGGTGGTGAACCGCACCCCGGCCATCCCGAGCGGGTCGGTGATCCGCCCCTTGACCAGCGCCTCCCACGGCTTGCCGGCCCGCCGGGCGGCGAACCGGCCGGCCGCCATGTACGTCAGGCTGGTGTACGCGAACCCGGCCCGGAACGGGTACGACAGCGGCAATTTGTCGACCCGGCGGAGGGTCTCGTCGACCTTCCACGGGGCGTGGTACCACAGCCGGTCGTGCCCGCCGAGCCCGGTCCGGTGGGACAGCAGGTCGCGGACGGTGACGAGGGCGTCGGCGTGCGGGTCGGACAGGCGGAACGTCGGCAGGTGGTCCCGGACGCGGTCGTCCCAGCCGACGAGGCCGTCGTCCACCAGCATCGCCACCAACGTCGAGGTGAATGCCTTCGAGCAGGAGGCCAGGGGGAAAACGGTGTCCGGGCCGACCGGCTCCGGCCGGCCGAGCTGCTTGACGCCGTACCCCTTCAGGACGGCGACCTCGTCCCCTTGAACGATCACCAGCGCGGCCCCCGGCACGTCCCACGCCTTGAGGGCGTCGGCCATGACCCGGTCGATCGCCTGGGCCGACGGCTCGGCGGCCGGGGCCGGGGCCGGGGCGGCGATCAGGAGCAGGACGGCGGACGCGACGCGCATATCGGTTCCTCGACCGGTAGTTGTAGAACGCCGGCGACCCGCCGCCGTTGACCCGGCGGTTGCCCCGGCCACCCCCCTTCCCCCGCCCCCCGCCGCGGGCGGGTCGGCCGGACTTCGCCGGCCGCGTGTCGCCAGCCCAGCTTCACGAAAAACGGCGCGAAACTCGGGAAAAACCCGGCCGGGGGGGCGGATTTGTGGCCTTCTCGGCTTGACCGGGCGGGGCCGCCCGCTATCGTCCCGCGACTTTCCGCCCCAGTGCGCGAAGTGTGACTAAACGGGGAACGGCCCGCCGGGCGACCGGGGGCCGGGCCGGGGAGCGGGTTGGGGAGCCTGCCCTCGGCCGGTCGTCCACGCAGAAGGGGGAAGCCGGTTATGCGCCAGCGGTTCATCGGGGGGGCCCTGCTCGCGGCCGCGGCCGTGGCCGGCGGGGCGGACGCCGCCAAGGCCCAGTACGACCCGGCCGACGGCGGGCCGGACCCGGGCTACCACCAGCTGCCGATCACCGTCCGGGGCCAGTCCCCGGCGAACGTCGGGTTCGACCCGCCGGTCAACACCGACCCGACCTTCCCGATCCCGACCGGGCGGACCGGGGACGCCGGGTTCTACACCGCCGGCGAGTTCCTCCTGTGGACCCAGTCCCGGGCGATCGGCGAGCAGAACATCGCGTTCCGCGGGCTGGTCGACTCGACCGGGATCATCACCGGGCTGCCCGGCACCTACGTCGGCAGCGGCAAGGTGGCCCTGGGGACTAACGACCTCGGGCGGACCACCTTCAGCCCGGGGTACCGGGCCGAGATCGGGTACAAGTTCGAGGACGGGTCCCGGGTGTACGGGAACTTCCTCCAGCTGTTCGACGCCTCGTACTCGGCCGGGGCCACCCTGGTCCCGCCGTTCTTCCGCAGCCGGGTCGACCTGGCCGACACCTACCTGGTGGCCGGGGTGTTCAACTTCCCGCCGGAGTTCGCCGGCCCCCGGCGGAAGACGGCCTACGACGACCCGGCCCAGATCGCCTCGAACACCTACGGCATCTGGAACGGGGCGAGCGTGATGAACATCTCGTTCGTCCAGCGGTTCACCCAGGCCGAGGTCGGCGGCCGAGTGCCGATGTTCCAGACCGAGTACAGCCGGGTGTACGGGCTGGCCGGCGGCCGGTTCGCCTGGTTCTTCGAGCGGTTCAAGTGGTACACGGTCAGCCCGGACACCGACGGCCGGGCCCTCCCGCAGGACGCGGCCTGGTACACCAACACCCTGAGCCAGCGGCTGTACGGGCCGTTCGCCGGGTGCGGGCACGAGATCTTCCTGCACAACCAGTTCTCGCTGAGCACCGACCTGACCGGGGCGGCCCTCCTGGCCGTCCAGAAGGAGCGGGCCAAGTACCAGGTGGAGACCTTCAACTCGGTCGGGACCGTGTCCCCGGTCCGGAGCAAGCGGTCGGTGAACGAGTACAGCCTGGTCCCGAACGCCAACGCCGAGGTCAACCTGTGGTGGTACCCGGTCGAGGGGGTCCAGGTCCGGGTCGGGTACTCGGCCATGACCTTCTTCAACACCCGGTACATGAAGGAGGCGGTCGGGTTCAACTACGGGGCGATCGACCCGGAGTACGACGTGAAGGTGTTCCGGATCGTCCACGGGATCAACTTC
>JAIEQO010000575.1 GCA_019747655.1 Gemmataceae bacterium
GCCCTCGTCGCCCAGGACGACCGCGGCCTCCAGCCGGGCGAGCGGGCGGTCGCCCCGGCCGCCCTGCCCCTGGACAAGCCGGGCGACTGGACCCTGCACTTCCGGTACACCCCGCCCCGGATCGCCACCGTCAAGGGGTTCGACGAGAAGGGCAACCCGGTCGACCAGCAGGTCTGGTACATGCGGTACCAGGTGTCCAACCGGTCCACCGAGCCGGTCACCATCCTGCCCGAGTTCGAGCTGGTCACCAAGGACCTGAACACCGCCCACCTGGACGAGCCCCAGCCGTTCATCTTCGACCAGGTGAAGCGGATCGAGGACCGGACGATCGGCCCGGGCGACCCGGCCGGCGTGCTCAACCTCCTGTCGTCGATCGAGATCTCCAAGCGGCCGATCCCGCCGAGCAAGCCGGACGGCTTCCCGAAGCTGGTGTCCGGGCTGGCGATCTGGACGGACATGACCAAGAAGGCCCCGGGGACGAACAAGTTTAGCGTCTACGTGACCGGGCTGTCGAACGGGGTGGCGACCGAGCAGGTGAAGGCGGCCGGGGGCGGCAAGGGGGTCGAGCTGATCAAGAAGAAGACGCTGAAGCTGGACTTCATCCGGCCGACCGACGACCGCCGGCCGGAGACCGCGGACATCCGCCCGGACGACGCCAACGGGGCGTCCGAGACGTGGGTGTACCGGGCGGCCGGTGAACTGAAGCGGAAGACGGCGACCGTCCCCCTGCCGGGCGGTGACAAGGACAAGAAGCCGCAGGAGTGAGCGACCGGTCGTAGGGCCGGCTGTGCCGGCCGGCCGGCACAGCCGGCCCTACACCTTCTCACACACCACCGCCACCGTCCGCCCGAGCGACCGGGTCAGGATCAGGTGGCGGTGTCCGTTCCCGGTCAGTTTGAGCTTCTTGACCAGGTCGTCGGCGTCCGCCTCGGCCGCCCGCTTCAGTACCGTCACCCGGCCGGCGCCCCGCGCCCGTAGGTAGTCCCGTAGCTTCCCGGCGTGGAGCGGGGCCGCGTGCTCGACCCGGTACGCGGCCGCGAACGGCGACGCCACGGCCGCCGGGCCGGTCAGCACCGCGACCCCGTGATCGACCGCGTCCGCCCCGAGTTGCTCGGCGAGCAGCCCGATAAGGTCGGCCCGGACGACGGCCGGGTCGGGGTCGAACAGGTAGTCGCCGATCTCACCGGCCGGCGGGTCGGCCGGCGGCCGGTCGGCGGCGAGGGTGTGGGTAACTCCCCCCGGGACCGCGGGCGTCCCGCCCGCTCTTTCGAGCCACAGCGGAGCGGGCGGGACGCCCGCGGTCCCGGGGGAGGCCAACACCGTCGCCCTTCGCCCCGCGGTCCGGAGCGGCCCGAGCCACAGCACGCACTCCTTCAACTCGCCCCCGACCGACAGCCACTCGGCCTCGGCGTCGTACCCCTCCACGTCCCGCCGGGCGACCCCCGGGGCGATCTTCGCGGCCAGCGGGAAGCCGGCCGGGAACCGGGCCCGCACCGCCCCGAGCGGCGGGTCGTACCGGTCCGGGTCCAGGAACCGGCGTTCGCCGGCCCGCCGGGACGGGTCGACGAACGCGGCGTCGGCCGGGGGCGGCGGCATCGTCAGCACGTCGCCGGGGTGGAACCCGACCCGGTCGGCGAGGCCGAGGGCGGCCGCGTTCGCCTCGGCCATTGCGAGCCGCAGCTCGTCGCGGTCGATGGCCTCCACCCGCCGCCCGGCCGCAGCCAGAGCGAGGGCGTCGGCCCCGATCCCACAGCACAGGTCGAGGACCGTCGGGTAGGCGGCGAACCGGGCCGCCCGGTAAGCCGAAACGGCGTCGCCGGACGCCTGCTCCAGGGCCTCCCGGGTGAAGAACAGGCGGTCGGCGGCGGCGAACTTGGCCCGGGCCCGCTGCCGCAGCAGGACCGTCTCGAAGGCCGCTTTGGCGAGGGCCGGCGGGTGCCGCTTGCGAACGGTCTCGTAGGCGGCCAGGAACCCGGCATCCGTCGGGGCGAGGGCGGCGGCCTCGGCCAGGGCGCCCCGGCCGGCGGGGGTCAGGAGGTCGCGGAAGGTGGGGAGGTCCATCCGGAATCCGGGGTCGCCGGGATCGGCCCGGTTACTACCTTAGACGGGATCAATACCGACACCACCCCGGCCACCGGAGCGGATGATGGGCAACCCGGCGATGGTCAAGCGGAAGGCGACGGAGAAACGGCGGAAGCGGTTCGAGGACCGGCTCGGGCCGGGGGCGTACCTGCCCCGGGCCGAGCGGGAGAAGGTGAACGCGGCCCTGGAGAAGGCGGCCGCCGAGGACAAGGCGCAGCAGGCCGAGCGGGCCAAGAAGGCGGCCGCCAACCAGGCCGCCAAGAAGGCCAAGCGGATGGCCGCCAAGAGCCAGCCCAAGCCCCCGGCCGCCGAGGGGAAGTAACCTGACTGGGCGAACCCCGAGCGTGAGCGAGGGGGTTGGTCTGATGCCACCCCCTCGCTCACGCTCGGGGTTCGCCCGTCAGATGAAGTTCGGTTCGGCGTCCAGGTCGGGCGGGGCGAACCGGCCCCGCTTCCACTTCTCGACCGCCAGGGCCGCCATCGCCGCGTTGTCGGTGCAGAGGCTCAGGGGCGGGATGACCAGCTCGACGCCCTCCTTCGCGCACATCACCTGAAGGGCGGCCCGCAGCGGCTTGTTGGCCGACACCCCGCCGCCGACGGCCAACCGCTCCAAGCCCGTCTTCCGCAGCGCCTGCTTGCACTTGCCGACCAGCACGTCGACCACCGCCTGTTGGAAGCTGGCCGCGAGGTCGGCCCGCTTCTTCCCCGGCGGCGGGGGCGTGGCTTTGGCCACGTCCTGCCCGTGGCAGGCGTAGAGGACAGCCGTCTTCAAGCCGCTAAAGCTGAACTCCGGCCGGCCGTCGTCGAGGAACGGCCGGGGGAACTTGTAGGCGGTGGGATCACCCGCTGCGGCCTCCCGCTCGACGGCCGGCCCGCCGGGGAAGCCGAGCCCGAGGATGGCCGCGACCTTGTCGAACGCCTCGCCGGCGGCGTCGTCCCGGGTCCCGCCGAGCAGGTGCATGTCCAGGGCCGACTCGCAGCGGAACAGGGCCGTGTGGCCGCCGCTGACGACCAGCCCGAGGCACGGGAAGATGTCCCGGCCGGCGGCGAGCCGGCAGGCGAAGACGTGGGATGCGACGTGATTCACGGCCACGACCGGCACCCCGAGGGCCAGCCCGAACATCTTGGCCGCCGACACCCCGACGAGTAGCGCCCCGACCAGCCCGGGGGTGTTGTGGACGGCCACGCAGCCGATGTCGGCGAGGGCGACGCCGGCCTTCGTGAGGGCCTCGTCGACGACCGGCAGGAGGTTCCGCAGGTGGGCCCGGGAGGCGATCTCGGGGACGACGCCGCCGAACCGGGCGTGCAGGTCGCCCTGCGACGCGACCACGCTGGAGAGGACCGCCAGCTCGTCGGTGAAGACGGCCGCGGCCGTCTCGTCGCAGGAGGTTTCGAGGCCGAGGAAGTGGGTCATGCTGGTCCCGGCGAGCGGGGGGCGTGAGCCCCCTGATGCCATCATATCAGGGGGCTCACGCCCCCCGCTCGCCGAGTCAGCCGACCCGCCCGGCCCGGAGGTAGAAGGCCCAGCGGACCGTCCGGACCGTCGCCGGGTCGCCCCAGGCGGCGTTGAAGTCGGCGGCCAGCCGGTCGAGCGGGTTGAACCCGTGGGCCTTGATGAACCGTTTGGTGGCCGACCAGGTGTTCATGTAGCCGACCATCCGGGCCAGGTCCCAGTCGGCCGTCATCTCGAAGGCCGGGGCCGCGACCTCCGGGAACGGGAACGGCAGCGTCTTGTACCCGGCCCCGACCAGGACCCGTTCGGGCGGCCAGTAGGGGATGACGAACTCGTTCTGCAGCCGGTCGAGAACCACGTCCACCGCCGGGTTCACCGAGTGCAGGTCGTAGGTCCAGACGGCCAGCAGCCCGCCGGGCTTGGCCACCCGCCTTACCTCGGCATAGAACCGGTCGCGGTCGAACCAGTGGAGGGCCTGGGCGACCGTCACGAGGTCGGCCGCGTGGTCCGCCAGCGGGCACCGCTCGGCCGGGGCGACGCGGTACTCAACCCGCGGGTGCGGCTCGGCATTGGCGACCTGCTCGGCGCTGGCGTCGGTGGCGACGACCTTCCCGAAGTGCTCGGCGAGGCCGACGGCCGCCTGCCCGCTGCCGGTCCCGCAGTCCCAGACGAGGTCGCGGCCCGGGGCGGCCTCCGCGAGCCAGGCGAACAGCCCGGTCGGGTACGCGGGGCGGTACAGCCGGTAGTCCGGGGCGTGGCCGGAGAAGTGGTCGTGGAACGGCTCGCTCACGCGGGGTCCTCCGCCGGTTCATCCGGAGGCGGGTACAGGGCGGCCAGCTCGGGGAGCCGGGCCCGGGCGTCGGCCTCGTCGAAGTACCCGGGGTCGGCGGCGGGCGGTGGCTCGCCCAGGACCTGCCGGACCTGCTCGTAGAAGTCGCTCATCCCGGTCAGCGACTCGTAGGCCCGGACGGTGGCGTCGAGCAACCCCGGGTCCTCGACCGGGTCGCCGTCGAGGATGTCGGCGAGCGAGTCCGGATCGAGCAGGGCCGCGTCGTACACGGCCTGGCCGCGGCTCACCAGCCACGCCCGGAAGTCGCGGTGGGCGGCCGGCAGGGCCGACCCCTGGATCAACGCGGCGGCGGCCCGCAGGTCGGGGGTGTCGGCGGCGGCCATCGCCTCGTCCAGCCGGACCCGGAAGGCCACCACCTCGAACCACTTCAGCCGGCCGAGGACGGCCAGCGGCCCGGGGTCGGTGCAGACCACCCCGGCCGGGACCGGCCCGACCTCGGCCACGATCTCCCAGAACCGGTCCCAGTCCATGTTTAGTGTTTAGGCTCTGTTGACGTTGTTGGCGCCGTTCGGGTATGGGTTTCGGCCGATCCCGGACACCGAGCGGGGCGCGGACG
>JAIEQO010000268.1 GCA_019747655.1 Gemmataceae bacterium
CCGGCCGTCCTGCTGGCCGCGCTGGTCGGGTCGGCCGCAGGGCAGCCCCCGCCGCCGGCCGTCCCGCCGGTCGGGCCCGGCCAGCCCCTCCCGCCGCCGACCAAGGTCCCGGAGACCCGGTTGCCGGACGCCAAGCTGCCGGACTACTTCGGCCCGGCGAACAACCTGCCGTTCAACGAGAAGAGCCTGTTCCCGACCCCGGCGGTCACGGCCCCGCCGAAGACCCAGGCCCCGCCCGGGCTGCCGCCACTGCCGCCCCCCGACCCGGCGGTCATGATCCCGGACGGGTCACTGCCGCCGCCCCCGCCCCCGTCGCCGCTGTGGAAGGGCGGGATCGAACTCGGGCTCAACGGCAGCCAGGGGAACTCGGACGTGCTGAGCCTCCGGGTCGGGGCGAACGCCGACCGCCGGGTCGAGCGGAACCTGTTCCACATGGACCTTTTGTACACCGGGTCCCAGCAGGACGGGGTGACGAAGCAGAACCAGGCCCTCCTGAACCTGCGGGACGAGCTGCTGTTCCCCGGCAGCCCGTACAGCCTGTTCTCGGCGACGCAGCTCGAGTACGACCAGTTCCGGGCCTACGACCTCCAGGTCGGGTCGTACCTGGGGGTGGCGTACCGGTGGGTGAAGACCGACGCCACCCTGTTCAAGACCCGGGTCGGGGCCGGGGCCGTGCGGCAGATGGACCTGTCCGGGACGGCCCCGAGCCGGTGGGTCCCGGAAGCCGTCCTCGGGGGCGACTGGAACCACCGGTTCAGCGACCGGCAGGGGTTCGTGTCGAGCCTGGACGTGTTCCCGAACCTGAGCCAGATCGGCCAGTTCCGGGTCCGGGCCCGGGCCGGGTACGAGATCGTCCTGGCCCCGGAGTACGGGATGGTCCTGCGGCTCGGGGTCCAGGACCGGTACGACAGCAGCCCCGGCCCGGCCAAGCGGAACGACGTGAACTACTTCACCACCCTCTTGTTCAAGTTTTGATTCCTTGTCGCCCCGAGGGGGCGTCCGGGAATAGCCCGGGGCGAAAGCCCCGGGTCGGCCGACGGAACGATGTGTTGGAGCCCCGAAGGGGCGACCCACGGTTGTGCGGGTCGCCCCTTCGGGGCTCCGGACATTACGAACACATGAACCCGGGGCTGGCGCCCCGGGCTATTCCCGGACGCCCCCTCGGGGCGGCGGACGGATCATTCGTACTCCACCCACCCCTCCCGGCGGTCGCCGTGGAGGTTGGCCTGCCAGTACCGGCCGGTGCCGGCCTCCAGGCAGGTCAGCCACCCGCCGCCGTGGCAGTGGGTGTCGATGCAGACGGCCCCGGGGATGACCTTCGGCTCGCCGGTTTTTTGGGACGTGTGGCCGCAGATGACCGTCTTGCCCGAGTGGTGCCGCATCGCCTCGGGCAGGAACTCCCAGTAGAGCATGTTCTCGGGCTGGTCGGCGAGGCCGTAGTCCGGGTACACCCCGGCGTGGACGAAGATGTGGGTGTCCGTCTCGAAGTGCGGGACGAGGTCGTACTCCAGGAACACCCAGTGCTCGGCCGGGACGGCCGCGAGGGCGTCGGCCCGCAGCTCGCTCCCGGGGGTGTACGATGTCAGCGCCTGGACCCCGCCGACCGCCAGCCACATCCGCAGGTCGCTCCGGCCGTTGCGGGCGGCGAGCATCATCAGCTCGTGGTTCCCGCGGAGGCAGACGACCCGCCGGCCGGCCCGCTTCAGCCCGACCAGCCGGTCGAGGACGCCCCGGGTGTCCGGGCCGCGGTCGACGTAGTCGCCCAGGGTGACGACGAGGTCGTCGGCGGCCGGCGCGACCCAGTCGAGCAGGGCGTCGAGCGGGCCGAGGCAGCCGTGGATGTCGCCGATCGCCAGCACCCGCATGAACCGCGCTCCGGGGGCCACCCCACTATAACAGCCCGATGCCAGTTCTCCTCTTCGACATCGACGGAACCCTAGTGCGCACCGGGGGTGCGGGCAAAGCGGCGATGGAGGCCGGGCTGCGGGCCGCCTTCGGGGTGGCCGGGGTCCGGGACGGGGTGCCGTACAGCGGCCGGACCGACGAGGCTATTGCCCGCGACCTCCTGGCCGCCCACGACCTCGACCCGTCTCCGGCCCACGTCGGCCGGCTGCAGGACGCATACCTGGAACGCTTGCCCTCGGCTCTGAACGACCGGCCGGGGGAGGTTTGTCCGGGGGTGGCCGGGCTGTTGCCGGTCTTGTCCGCCCGGCCGGACGTGGTCCTCGGCCTGTTGACCGGGAACGTCCGGGCCGGGGCCCGGGTCAAGCTCCGGCACTTCGGGCTGTGGGACTACTTTTCCTGCGGCGGGTTCGGCGACGGCCGGCACGACCGGGACGACGTGGCCCGGGCGGCGGTGGCCGACGTGCGACGGCACCTCGGGCGGGACGTGGACCCTTCGGACATTTGGGTGATCGGGGACACCCCGCTGGACGTGAAGTGCGCCCGGGCGGTCGGGGCGAAGGCCGTCGCGGTGGCGACCGGCTGGCACCCGTGCGACGAACTGACCGCCTGCGGCCCGGACCTGTTCCTGGACGACCTGTCCGACCACGCCCCGCTGCTGGCGGCTTGGGGCTGAGGGCGGTTGCGGGCGTCGCCCGGCCGGGCGTATGATGGGGCGGGAGTGAGGAGGAATGATGATGACCCCGACCGCGCTGCCGTCCGCGACCGACAACGGCCGGCCCCCCGAGGGGGTGGCGGAGGCCGTCCGGGTGTACGTCTACGACCCGCTCGACCCTGCCCGCCGTGGCGAGGTGCGGGAGGTGCGGCCCGACCAACCCGGCGAACTGGTGCGAGCGCTTGCGGCCGGCCGGTCGCTGGCGTTCGTGAACCTCGACGCCGAGGTCAACATCTACCTGGCCGCGGAGTTCCTCAACCTCCCGGTGTCGGCCGTCCGGTCGGCAATCGATGACGGGCGGCTGCCGGCCGTCGAACCGCACCGCCTTCGGCTCCGGTTCGCCCACGTCGTTACCTACCGCGATGCCCTCCGGGCCGCCCGGCAGCAGGCGGCGGAGGAGCGGCGGGCGATCGAGCGGGAACTCGGGATGGGGGACTGACCTTGCCCGGCCCGGTCGCCGTCCTGGACGCCAACGTCCTGTTGCCGATCTCGCTGACCGACTTCCTCCTCCGGCTGGCCGAGGTCGGGCTGTTCCGGCCCCTGTGGTCGGCCGACATCCACGCCGAGTGGACGCGGAACCTGGCCCGCCTCCGGCCCGACCTGACGGCCGACCGGATCGACCGCCGGCGGCGGACGATGGACCGCGAGTTCCCCGAGGCGGTCGTCGCCGGCTACGAGCCGTTCGTCGGCGAGCTGACCTTGCCGGACCCGGACGACCGGCACGTCTTGGCGGTCGCGGTCTGCGGCGGGGCGGACGAGATCGTGACCTTCAACACCCGGGACTTCCCGGCCGACCGGCTCGCCCCGCTCGGCCTCGCCGCCACCCACCCGGACGACTTCCTTCTCCGCCTCCTCTTCCTGGAGCCGGCCCTGGCCGATCCGGTCGTGCGGGGGCTGGTCGGCCCCGCCGGCGCCCCGGGCCGGGCCGACGCGGTCCTCGCCGGGCTCGACAAGCTGGGGCTGACCGCGACCGTCGCCCGGATGCGAGCGGTGGCCGGGGTTTGACCGAAGCCCGCCCACCGTGCCGCCGGCTATAATTCGGGTATCCCTTCGACCCGGAGCCGGCCATGCCGTTCGACGCCGCGAAGCTCGCCGCCGACACCGAGGCGTTCTGCCGGGAACTCCGGCCGGCCGAGGAACTCTGCTACGCCGAGCGGCGGTACAACGACCAACTCGTCCCGCTGGCCAAGAAGCACGACCTCCTGGGCATCAACGTCCGCCCCGAATACGGCGGCCGCGGGGCCGACAACCTGTCGTACTTCAAGGCCCTCACCCGGATCGGCCGCGAGGGCACCGGCGTCCGCACCTTCTTCTCCGGCCAGCTCTCCATCGGGGCCTACCCGATCCAGACCTGGGGGAGTGAAGAGCTGCGGCAGAAGTACCTGCCGGCGGCCGTCCGGGGTGAGTGCATCCTGGCCTTCGGGCTGACCGAGCCGGACGCCGGCAGCAACCCCCGGGAGATGACGAGCACGTACCGCAAGACGGCCGACGGGTACGTCCTGAACGGGGTGAAGTACCTGATCTCGAACGGCGGCATCGCCGACGCCGTCGTCGTGTTCGGCTACCCGGCCGACGTGCCCGAGGGTGACCCGGCCCGGCGGATCACCGCGTTCGTGGTAGACACCAAGAGCAAGGGCTTCGCGGCCGAGTCGTTCGCGGTCAACGCCAAGATGGGGATGCCGACCTCGAACACCGCCATGTTCGAGATGGACGAGGTCCACGTCCCGGCCGAGAACCGGCTGGGCGAGGAGGGTGACGGCTTCCGGGTGGCGATGGGGACGCTGGTGAGCGGCCGGCTGAGCGTCGCCGCCGGCTGCCTGGGGGTGATCGAGGACTGCCTGGCCGAGGTGGTCGAGTACGGCAAGCTCCGCCGGCAGCACGGCAAGGAGATCGCCAAGCACCAGCTCGTGCAGGACCACATCGCCCACATCGAGATGGCCCGGGTGGCGAGCGAGTCGCTCCTGTGGCGGGCCGCCGAGATGAAGGACACGGCCGAGGCCGCGAAGGGCGACAAGGAGCTGGCCCGGCAGGCCGACCTGCTGGCCGCCCAGGCCAAGTTCTTCGCCACCAACGCCGCCTGGGACGCCGCCGACCGGGCCGTCCAGGTGTTCGGCGGGAAGGGCTGGAGCACCCTGTACCGCCCCGGCCGGCACCTCACCGACGTGCGGGTCTGCCGCATCTACGAGGGGACGGACGAGATCCTCAAGCTGAAGATCGCGGCCAGCGTCCTCGGCAAGGAGTACGAGGCGTTCCGCTGACCGCATCTCACGAGCGGGTGGCGGTGGTGTTGGAGTCCCGGCTTCAGCCGGGCCGGGGGACCGAATCCGG
>JAIEQO010000296.1 GCA_019747655.1 Gemmataceae bacterium
GGCCGGGGAGACCCGCGGCCGGCGGGACGCCGGCACCACAACCCGACCCACGACCCGAGGGTCGCAACTCTTGTTCCCGGGGTGTCATCCGTGCAACTCGATGTGTCCGCCGCGAACGTGGTCGATGTCTATCACCTGCTGACCGGCATCGTCACCCCCCGGCCGATCGCCTGGGTGTCGACGCTGTCGCCGGCGGGGGTGGCGAACCTGGCCCCGTTCAGCTTCTTCAACGCCTTCGGGGCGAACCCGCCGGTGGTGGTATTCTCGCCGACCCTCCGGCGGGACGGGACCAAGAAGGACACGCTGCTCAACCTCGAAGCCCTCCCCGAGTTCGTGCTGTGTGCGGCCACGGCCCTGCTCGCGGATCAGGTCAACCAGTCGAGCAAGGAGGTGCCGGCGGACGAGAGCGAGTTCACCCTGGCGGGCTTGACGCCCGTGCCGAGCGTGAAGGTCCGGCCGCCGCGGGTGGCCGAGTCGCCGACCGCGATGGAGTGCGTCGTGAAGCAGATCATCCCGTGCGGGACGGGGCCGATCGCCGGGAACTTGGTCATCGGCGAGGTCGTGACGATCCACGTCGCCGACGACGTACTGGATGGGACCGGCCGGGTGGACCCGCGGAAGCTCCGGACCGTGGCCCGGCTCGGGGCCGACTTCTGGTGCCACACGTCCGACCTGTTCGAGCGGAAGCGGCCGTGATACCGTGTGGGCAACGGAGGTGAGGAGATGAGCACCGCGGTCGCACCCCCGGCCCCACCGGCCGACAAGCTGTACACGACGGCCGACCTGCTCGCCATACCGGACGACGGCATCGAACGGTGGCTGATCGACGGCCGGATCGTGGAATTCGGGCGCGGGAGGGCTGAGCCGATGACCGTCCGGAACAAGTTCCACACCCGGACGGAAGCCCGGACCGCTCACGCCCTCGGGGCATGGCGGGAAGCCCAGCCCAAGCCCCGGGGGGAGGTCCATTCGGGGGAGGCCGGGGTCATCCTCCGGCACGACCCGGACCTGACGGTCGGCATCGACTTGGTGTACCTGCCCGCGGGGGTGTCGGCCCAGGTCATGGCCGACGACGCCACCACGCTCATCGACGCGGTGCCGACCTTGGCCGTCGAAATTCTGTCACCGAACGACACGATCGAAGAGCTACACGTCCGGCGGACGACACTCCTCCGGGCCGGCGTCCCGGTCGTCTGGTTCCTCGACCCGTATCTACGGACGGTGGGCGTTCACCGCCCGGGCCAGCCGCCGACCGTCTTGAACGAGACCCAGGACCTGACCGGCAACCCCGAGCTGCCCGGGTTCCGGGTGCCGGTCGCCCGGCTGTTCTCCGATGACTGACCGCTACGCCTCCTCGAACTTCGCCGTGAAGTGCCGCAGGACGGCCGGGGCCTCGGTGATCCGCAGGCCGCGGATCGACCGGCGGTCCGCGTACACTTCGCCGACGGCCTCGATGACGTAGTCGATGTGGCTCTGGGTGTAGACCCGCCGCGGGACGGCCAGCCGGACCAGTTGCATCGGCGGGTGGGTCGTTTTGCCTGTGGCCGGGTCGGTGGTCCCGAACATCACACTGCCGATCTCGACCGCCCGGATGCCGGCGTGCCGGTACAGGGCGCAGAGCAGCGCCTGCCCGGGGAAGTCGTCGGGCGTCAGGTGATCGCAGAAGTGGGCCGCGTCGACGTAGATGGCGTGCCCGCCGGGCGGCTCGACGATCGCCACCCTGGCCCGCAACAGCCCCTCGCCGAGGTACTCGACGCTCCGAACGCGGTACTGCAAGTAGTCCTCGTGCAGCACCTCCCGGAAGCCCTGGGCCATCGCCTCCAGGTCGCGGCCGGCCAGTCCCCCGTAGGTCACGAACCCTTCCGTCAGGATGAGCAGGTTGTTCGCCCGGCGGGCCAGGTCGCCGTCGCGGAACAGCAATACCCCGCCGATGTTAACCAGCCCGTCCTTCTTGGCCGAGATGGTCGCCCCGTCGGCCAGGTCGAACATCTCCCGGACGATGTCCTTCACCGCCCGGCCGCCCTGCCCTGCCTCGCGGAGCTTGATGAGGTAGGCGTTCTCGGCGAACCGGCAGGCGTCCAGGAACAGCGGCAAGCCGTGCCGGTCGCACACCGCCCGGACGGCCCGCAGGTTGGCCAGGCTGACCGGCTGGCCGCCGCCGCTGTTGTTCGTCACCGTCACCATCACCAGCGGCACACGCTCCCGCCCGATCTCCCGGATCAGGGTGTCGAGCTTGGCCGGGTCGAGATTTCCCTTGAACGGGTGCCGCAGGCGGGGCTGCTTCCCCTCGTCGACGACGAGGTCGACGGCGGCCGCCCCGGAGTGCTCGACGTTCGCCCGGGTGGTGTCGAAGTGGTTGTTGTTCGGGACGACCTTGCCGGGGCCGCCGACCAGCTCGAACAGGATGCGCTCGCTGGCCCGGCCCTGGTGGGTCGGCAGGACGTGCGGCATCCCGGTCACGTCCTTCATCACCCGCTCGAACCGGAACCAGCTCGCCGCCCCGGCGTAGCTCTCGTCCCCGCGGACCATCCCGGCCCACTGCTCGGCCGACATGGCGGACGTGCCGCTGTCGGTCAAGAGGTCGATCAGCACGTCCTCGGCCGGGATCAGGAACGGGTTAAAGTGTGCCGCCCGGAGGATGGCCTCCCGCTCCCCGCGGGTGGTCATCTTCAGCGGCTCGACCATCTTGATCCGGAACGGCTCGATGATCGTCTTCATTGACACCTCCGGGCGAACCCCGAGCGTGAGCGAGGGGGTGGGCGTGTAGCACCCCCTCGCTCACGCTCGGGGTTCGCCCGCCGGGTGGTAAACTATCCGGCACCCTGTCTACCGCCCGGGGGACATGATGCTCCGACCCGCCACCCCCACCGACACCGACGCCCTCGTGGAGCTGACCGCCGGCACCGGCTTCTTCAAGCCGATGGAGGTCGAGACGCTGCGGGAGGTGCTGGACGACTACCACGGCGGGAACGCCGACCTCGGCCACCGGGCCTTCCTGTGGGAAGAAGCCGGGCGGCCGCTCGGCTACGTCTACCACGCCCCGGCGACCATGACCGATCGGTCGTGGTACTTGTACTGGATCGCGGTCGCCGCCGACCAACAGGGCCGCGGCCTCGGCGGGCGGCTGCTGGCGTTCGTGGAGCAGGACATCCGCGAACGGGGCGGCCGGCTTTTGCTCATCGAGACCTCGTCGACCTCGCACTACGAGCCGACCCGCCGGTTCTACCTCAAGAACGGCTACGCCCTCGCGGCGACGATCCCGGACTACTACGCCGACGGCGACGGGATGTGCGTGTTCGCCAAGCGGGTCGGGCCGCCGGCCGGGGCCTGATTGAACCGCCGGCCCCGCTCACGGTCCTCCCGGTCGAGTGACAGGCCGATGGCGAGGAGGACGACCAGCAGGGCCACGGCGATGATCTCCAGCGTGATCCCGGCTACCGCGAACCCGCGGCCGGCCTTCCCGCTGTTGTGGGCGATCGCCCCGAAGACGATCCCCAGAAGGGCCAGCGGCACGCTCAGCGGCCAGAAGCAGAAAATGACCAGCGCGATCAGCCCGCAGACGAACGAGGCGATGGCCAGCCCGCTCGTCCCCTCGTCCCGCCGGCGGAACCGCCGCCGCGGCCGGTAGCGGGGCCGGTCGTCGTAGTCGTCCCGCTCCCGCCGCGGGGGGAGCGGGGCGGGTGCAGGGGGCGGCGGGGGCGGGGCCGCGAACATCAGGTACTTCCCCACCTCCTTCGCCACCGCCTGGTAGTACGGGTCGAATTGCCCGTCCTCGTTCGGCTCCCGGCTGGTCAGCTCCAGCTCGCTGTCGTCGTCCGCCCCCTCGAACACGAACAGGTCGTGCTCGGACGCCTCGCCCGGGTTCAGGGCGAGCGAGAACCGCAGGTGGGCGTTCGCCCAGTCGACCGACACCACGTCGCACCGGCCGCCGCGGACCAACTGGACGGCGGCCCGGAAGACGAGGTCCCGGGGCCGGTCGAACCGGGCCGTCAGCTTGGCCTTCGCCCAGTCCGTCCGGCCCCCGCCCCGGCCGGTCCGCCGGACCACCGCCCCCTCGTCGGCGTCGGCCGCCGGGTGGTAGCCGACCACGTCGCGGTCGGCGGACGGCCGGTCCGGCTCGGGCACGAAGGTGAACGCCAGCCGGCAGCCGGGGCAGCGGAGCCGCTTGCCGAACTGGTCCGGCCGGACCCCAACTTTCCGCTCGCAGTGCGGGTACAGTGCCCGGGCCAACCCGTCACCCGGCATGGGGCGTCTCCTCGGCTGCGCGGTCCGAGAGGGAAGCATACCGCACCGGCCGGCCGGTCGTCCACGCCGGGAGGACACCGCCCGGGGCGTGTCAGCCCCTTGTCGCGGGGCGTAGGATGGGGCGGCGGGACGGTAGAACCGGACCAACCGGTTCGCCCGGCCCGCCGGCCACGGATGGCACTTCCCCGGCGACGCATCGCACCCAAGTTCCACCTCTTGCCGGCACGATTACTCGGGACGACAGCCCGGACGCCGACGGGGCCGACGGTCGGCCCCGCGACCGGACCAACGGCCCAAACCCCCGCCGCCGCCGCCGGCCCCTGCCAAGCCCCCAACCTCGCGGGTTTTGCAAAGTCCGACGGCCGTCGTGGTCGAAACAGGTAGCGTCGGAGTCGTAGCCTGCGTCCGCCGGGCCGCCCGCCCGGCCCCCCGAACCCGCCGGGTCCCCCCCGGCCCCCGGCTCGGGCCCTGCAGGCCCCACGGCGCCCCGCCGCCCGGCTCGCCACGGGTTGCCCGGTCCCGTTGGACGTCCACCCCCGGCCCCGCCGCGGTCCCCCGCACCGCGGCCGGCGCACGACGCGCCGCCGGCCGGGGTCGAGCGAGTTCAAACGGAGTGCCTCGCGATGAAGAAGGTGTTCACCACCGGACAGGTCGCCAAGATCTGTAAGGTCGCCCCCCGGACCGTCTCGAAGTGGTTCGACTC
>JAIEQO010000812.1 GCA_019747655.1 Gemmataceae bacterium
ATCAGGGGGCTCACGCCCCCCGCTCGCCAATCCCTAAACTGACTCCGACCCCGAAGGAGTCCAGCCGTGAGCGTCCTCCCGTTCGACGACCGCGACGGCGTCATCTGGCACAACGGCAAGCTCGTCCACTGGCGGGACGCCAAGGTCCACCTCCTGACCCACAGCCTGCACTACGGGAACGCCGTCTTCGAGGGCGCCCGGGTGTACAACGGCAAGGTCTTCAAGCTGACCGAGCACTCCCGCCGGCTGGTCAAGTCCGCGAAGATGCTGGCCTACGACCTGCCCTACTCGGTGGAAGAACTCGACGCCGCGACCAAGCTCGTGGTCGCCGAGAACGGGCTCGACTCGGGGTACGTCCGGCCGCTGGCCTGGCGGGGGGCCGAGGTGATCGGCGTGTCCGCGAAGGGGACGAAGGTCCACGTCATGATCGCGGCCTTCCCGTGGGGGGCGTACTACGAGCACAAGGCCATCAAGCTCATCACCAGCAAGTGGAAGCGGCCCAGCCCGGAGTCGTCGCCGGCCGGGAGCAAGGCGGCGGGGCTGTACATCATCTGCACGCTGGCCAAGGACGAGGCCCTGGCCGCCGGGGTGCAGGACGCCCTGATGCACGACTACAAGGGCCGCCTCTCAGAAGCCACCGGGGCCAACCTGTTCCTCGTCCTCAACGGCGAGCTGCACACCCCGACCACCGAGACCATCCTGAACGGCATCACCCGCCAGACGGTGATGGAGCTGGCCCGGAAGCGGGGCATCAAGGTGGTCGAGCGGGAGATTTGGCCGGACGAGTTGGCCAAGGCGTCCGAGGTGTTCCTGACCGGCACGGCCGTCGAGGTCCAGCCGGTCGGGGCGATCGACGGCCGGGAGTACCCGGTCGGGCCGGTGGCCCAGCAGATGATCGCCGACTACGCGGCGCTGGTGCGAGCGTGATTCCGGGCGAACCCCGAGCGTGAGCGAGGGGGTGGGCCCACCCCCTCGCTCACGCTCGGGGTTCGCCGTGCAAGGCCACCCCCATGAAGTCCGCCGTCACCGTCTCGCTCGTCCCGGAGGCCCGGGGCGGGCCGTTCGTCTACCACGGCGACCTGCCGGCCGCCTGCCGGGAGGCCAAGGCCCTCGGCTTCGACGCGATCGAACTCTTCCCGCCCGGCCCGGACGCCGTCGACCCGAAGGAACTCCGCAAGCTCCTGGACGACAACGGCCTGTCACTGGCCGCGGTCGGGACCGGGGCCGGGTGGGTCAAGCACAAGCTCACCCTCACCGACCCGGACCATGTCGCCCGTGCGAAGGCGGAGGACTTCGTCCGGGCGATGATCGACTTCGCCGGTGGGTTCGGTGCCCCGGCCATCATCGGCTCGATGCAGGGGCGGCTCGCCCCCGGGCAGCACCCGTTCGCCGCCACCGGTTCGCTCCACCTTGCCCTCGCCGACCTCGGCCGGCACGCCGAGCAATACCACGTCCCGCTGCTCTACGAGCCGCTGAACCGGTACGAAACGGACATCGTCAACACCCTCGCCACCGGCGTCGGGTTGGTCGCGGCCCACGGCGGCCGGGTGAAGCTCCTGGCCGACCTGTTCCACATGAACATCGAGGAGGCGAACCTCGCCGATGCGATCCGGGCCGCCGGGCCGCACGTCGGCCACGTCCACTTCGCCGACTCGAACCGCCGGGCGGCCGGCATGGGTCACACCGACTTCGGCCCGGTCGTCGCCGCCCTCCGCGACATCGGCTACGCCGGCTACCTGTCGGCCGAGGTCTTCCCGCTCCCGGACTCCGGCACTGCCGCCCGGCAGACGATCGAGTCGTTCCGCCGGTATACCGGGCAGTCAAATCGGGCACGCGGATGACGCGGATTTGATGACGCGGCGAACACGCGGATTCAAATCCAATTCGATGTTTTGATCCGCGTGGGTCCGCGCTCCGATCCGCGTCATCCGCGTGCCCTCTTCTCTCCGAGGCCCCATGCCCCGCCCACTCGCCCTCGTCACCGGTGCCAGCGCCGGGATCGGCCGGGAACTCGCCCGCGTCCTCGCCCCGGACCACGACCTCGTCCTGACCGCCCGCCGGGCCGGCGAGCTGCACGCCCTCGCGGCCGAGCTGAAGCCGCACGCCGCCTGTCACGTCATCCCCGCCGACCTCGCCGACCCGGCCGGGCCCGGGAAGCTCGCCGACGCCATCACCGCGGCCGGGCTGACGGTTGATGTGCTCGTCAACAACGCCGGGTTCGGCGACCACGGCCCCTTCACCGAAGCCGACCAGGCGAAGCTCCTCCGCATGATCCGGGTGAACGTCACCGCCCTGACCGAGCTGACCGGCCGGCTCCTGCCGGGGATGGTCGCCCGGGGGCGGGGGAAGGTGCTGAACGTCGGGTCGGTGGCCGGGTTCCAGCCGGGGCCGCTGATGGCCGTGTACTACGCGACGAAGGCGTATGTGAACTCGCTGTCGGAGGCCCTGCACTGCGAGCTGGCCGGGACCGGGGTGACGGTGACGTGCCTGGCCCCGGGGCCGACCGCGAGCGAGTTCCGGGCGGTCGCCGGGATCACGAAGGGGTTCAGCGTGGCCCAGGGGATGACCGCCCGGGCGGTGGCCGAGATGGGGGTCGCGGCGATGAAGGCCGGCCGGCCGATGGTCGTCCCCGGCTTCCGCAACCGGCTGATGCTCTTCGGCGAGCGGTTCCTGCCCCGCACCGTCGTCACCCGGGCCGTCAAGTGGATGCAGGGGAAGCGGCGATCTTGACCCGGGGTTTCACCCCGGGCTAGGTTGTGCGACCCCTTCAGGGTCGAGAACCATGCAGCCTGAAGGGCTGCCACAGCATAGCCCGGGGTGAAACCCCGGGTCGGGGGGTTCGGCTACTTCGCCGGCTGCCAGGCCGTCGTCCGGAAGGTGTACTCCGGCCCCTTCTCGAACGAAACCTTGCAAGTCCCGGATCGTTCGGCGAACACCGCGGCGGAGTTGACCTCGAACGTTTTGGACTTACCCGCGTCCAACTTGGCCGAGAACTCGCCCCACTCGACCGCGAGCGGCTTCCGGGTGTCGTTCCGAACGACGTAGGAGTAGGTGAAGCCGCCTTTCGGGCGGGCGGCGACGGCCGACGTGCAGGCCACCCGGTCCCGCGGGTCTTCGAGCCGGAGCGAGGCGACCAGCAACCGGCCCGGCTTGGCGGCCGGGGCCGGCCCTGTTTCGGCCCACCGCCGGCCCCCGACGAGGGCCGGTCCCCCGGGCCGGGTCAGGTCGTAGGACTGGGTGTCCTCGTCGACCGCCCGGTAGGTGGTCCGCGCAAAGACCACCGACGCCGGGACGACCACGTTCCCGTCGCCGACGCCGGCCGCCCGGACGACCCCGGCCGCCTGCTCCCGGTTCCCGTACTCGATCGGGCCGTCAGTGTGGAAGTTCCGAACCTCAGTCGCCAGCACAGTCTGTCCGTTCGGCAGACGCCACGCGGTCGACGCCATCCGCACCTCGGGCCGGCCGTTGGTGCTCAGCTCGACGGTCAGGGGCGGCGATAGGCGGTCGGGAGAGAAAAGGGTTAGCAGGATGGCGGCGAGCGGCTGCAACCCGGACATGGCAGGCCCTCCGGACGGATACCCGGATGATACCCGCCGCTAGAGCCGGCCGCAAGGACGGGCCTACGCCCCCACCAAGAGCGGCTCGCCGGCCGGCTCTTCGACGGCCACCGGCGCCGGCGCGGGCCGGCCGAGCCGCTTGAGGGCCGTGGCCGCCACAATCCGGGTCCGGGTACACGGGGCGGCCAGCAGGTCGGCCACCGAGTCCGCCGCCGGGGCCGCCGCCGGGCCGAGCCGGCCGATCGCCCCGGCCGCCTCCCGCCGGACGCTCTCGTCCACGTCGGTCAGGGCGGCCGTCAAGAGCGGCAGGGCCGGCAAGGCGTCCCGGCCGAGGTCCCCCAGGGCCCGGACCGCCCGCCGCCGGACCCGGGCGAACGGGTCGTCCAGGGCGGCCGCCAGGGCCGCCGCCCGGGTCGCCGGCGGGACGGCCAGCTCGGTCAGCCCGACCACGGCCAGCTCCCGGACCTGCCCGTTCGGGTTCCGCAGGGCGTCGGTCAAGACGTCCAGGGCCACCCCGGTCTGGGCGTCCGGCAGCCCGTGGACGGCGATGGTGAACACCAGCCGGTGCATCACCTGGGGCGAAAGTTGTTCCATGATCGGAGGGCGGGGGCGGTGGCGGGGGCGTGCGGGGTGGGCACCCCGCGTCCGCGGGCCGGCGTGCGAGTCCGGCAACACCCCGAACTGTAGATCACGGATCGGCCGCGGGCGGGTTTTCCCCCGGCCGGTCGGTATAACAACGGCCCCCGCGGTCCGGGCCCCGATCAGGTCGGCCTCCGGAGGACTCGTTGGCGGGCGGCACACCGGGCGGGGTCGGTCATGGCCGAGCGGGCGATTTACGTCGGATTGGATGTCGGCGGGACGACGATGAAGGCGGCGGCCGTCGGGGACGACGGGCGGCCGCTCACCGCTCCGGTGGTGGCCGACACCCGCCCGGAGTTGGGGCAGGACGCCGGGCTGGCGACGATGGCCGACACCATCCGCCGGGCGGTCGCCGCCGCCGGGCTGACCCTGGCCGACATCGCCGCCGTCGGGGTCGCCACCCCGGGGCTGGGGGACATCCCGGCCGGGCTCATCATCGACCCGCCCAACCTCAAGCCGTGGAAGAACGTCCCGGTCCGGGACGCGATCGCCCGGGCCATCGGCCGGCCGACCGTCTACCAGAACGACGCCAACGCGGCCGCCTACGGCGAGTTCTGGGTCGGCTCGGGGCGGGACGCGAAGAGCCTGGCGCTCTTTACCCTCGGGACCGGGGTGGGCGGCGGGGTCATCCTGGACGGGGAGATCGTCACCGGCGCGCGCAGCCACGGCGGGGAGCTGGGCCACCAGCGGATCGAGCCGCCGGACCGCGGCCGGCTGTGCGGGTGCGGGGCCCGGGGCTGCCTGGAGGCCTACGCCAGCGCCA
>JAIEQO010000461.1 GCA_019747655.1 Gemmataceae bacterium
GCGCGCGGGGGGGCCCACCCCCCCGTTGGCCCGGGGCGCATCCGGGGCGCGCCCCCCCCCCGCTCGCCAGAACGGGGCAGGTTTCAACGGAGCAACCGGAGGCCTGTGCCACCGAACCGAGGCACTACCCCGGCGCCCTAGCGCGTGACTTCCGCCGGCCGGGCGGGTATGCTCGGGGGTGTCGCCCGCCCCACCCTCCCGGCCGGAGGCCCGCCGATGGCTGCCCGTCCCACCCCCGCCGCCCCGTCCTGCCCCGAGTGCGAGGCCGGCCCCGTCGCCCCGCCCGCCCTCGACCGCCGCCGGTTCCTCCGGGCCGTCGGCACCTCGGCCGCCGTCGTCATCGGCTCGGGGGGCTTACGCCCCCCGCTCGCCTCGGCCCGGGCCCGGTCCGAAGCCGCCAAGACGGCCGAGGAGATGGTCAAGGAGTTGGTCGCCGGGCTCACCCCGGCCCAGCGGAAGAAGCTCGTCCTCCCCTGGGACCACCGGACCGGCGGCATCCCCACCCGGCTCGGCATGTTCAACGCCCCGGTCGGCGACTCGGTCATCCACAAGGAGTACACCAAACCGCAGGCCGAGCTGCTGGCCAAGCTGTTCCGGTCGATCTGCAACGGCGACGACGGCTACCGCCGGCTCAGCCGGGGCGGCGACTTCGACGACAGCGGGGCGTTCGACAACATCGGCTGCCTGGTCTTCGGCGACCCGAAGGACGGCAAATACAGCCTGATGTTCGCCGGCCACCACCTGACCCTGCGGTGCGACGGCAACTCGGAAGACGGGGCGGCGTTCGGCGGGCCGCTGTACTACGGCCACTCGCCCAACGGGTACTCGGACAAGAACGTCTTCGCCTACCAGACCAAGAGCGTCCGCACCCTGTTCGACGCCCTCGACGCCAAGCAGCGGAAGGCCGCGGTCCTGACCGGCTCGCCGGGCGAGCTGGCCGCGTCGGTCAAGTTCCGCAAGGCGGACGCCGCCATGCCCGGGCTGCCCATCGGCGAGATGACGGCCGACCAGAAGGAGCTGGTCGAGAAGGTGATGCGGGACCTGATCTCGCCGTACCGCAAGGAGGACGGGGACGAGGTGATGGAGGTCATCAAGGCCAACGGCGGGATGGGGAAGATCGGCCTGGCGTTCTACCAGGACCCGAAGCCGACCGACACCCAGCCGTGGCACTTCTGGCGGCTCGAAGGGCCGGGGTTCGTGTGGAACTTCCGGGTCCTGCCCCACGTCCACACCTACGTCAACGTCAGCTCCAAGGTCGGGTAGAAAGGCAAGATTCACCACAGAGTCACAGAGACCACAGAGCAGAGGAGGAAGGAGATTAAAATATCTCTCTTCTGTCTTTCTCTGCTCTGTGGTCTCTGTGACTCTGTGGTTAACTTTTCTATCCTCAGCTTATGTCCCTGCGCGTCTCGAACCTGTCCGTCCCCGTTGAGGAGCCCGAAGACCGCCTGCCCGGCCACCTGGCCCGGGCGCTGGGGGTGACGCCGGCCGACCTCGGCCCGTGGCGGGTGGTCCGCAAGGCCCTCGACCTCCGCGACAAGCGGCAGCTCCGGTTCGTCTACAACGTCGACCTGGCGCTGCCCGAGGACGAGCTGCGGGTGGCCGACCGGTGGGCCAGCCCGGCCCGGGGCGGGTGCCAGGTCGAGGTGGTCGACGAGCCGCCGTTTGCCATGCCCGACGCCGGGCCGCACCCGCTGACCCACCGGCCGGTGGTCGTCGGGTCCGGCCCCGGCGGGCTGGTCTGTGCGTACTTCCTGGCGCTCCTGGGCTACCGCCCGATCGTGCTCGAACGCGGTACGAAGGTGAACGACCGCATCCGGGACGTGAAGCGGTTCGACGGCGGCGGCGAGTTCCACCCCGAGAGCAACTACCTGTTCGGCGAGGGCGGGGCCGGGACCTTCTCCGACGGCAAGCTGACCTGCCGGGGGACCGGCCCGGACGTGCTCCGGGTGCTGGAGCTGTTCGCCGAGTGCAAGGGGCAGCAGCCGGGCCGGCCGAACATCCTGTACTACCACCGCCCGCACCTCGGCAGCAACCGGCTGCCGGCGGTGGTCAAGGCCCTCCGTCAGAAGATCGAGGGCTTCGGCGGCGAGGTCCGGTTCCTCACGAAGGTCGAGGACCTCGTGTTCGACGCCGCGGGGTTGACGGGCGTGGCCACCTCGTCCGGGTTCATCCCCACGTCGGTCGTCGTCCTGGCCACCGGCCACAGCGCCCGCGACACCTTCCGGATGCTTGCGGAACGCGGCGTGCCGATGACCCCCAAGCCGTTCCAGTTCGGGGTCCGGGTCGAGCACCCGCAGGCGGTGGTGAACGAGGTCCAGTTCGGGTTCCGGCACCGGGAGTACGAGCCCGTCCTGGGGAACGCCGACTACTCGCTGGTGGCCCGCGGCCAACACGACCTGTTTACGTTCTGCATGTGCGCCGGCGGGCACGTCATCCCGAGCGTGTCCGAGGCCGGGTACTTCTGCACCAACGGGATGAGCCTGAGCAAGCGGGACTCGCCGTTCGCCAACAGCGGGCTCGTCGTCACGATCCCGGTCGAGGAGTTCGGCGGCTCGGACATCCTGGCCGGCGTCCGCTTGCAGGAACGGTACGAGAAGGCGGCGTTCGAGGTCGGGCGGGGCAATTACGCGGCCCCGGTCCAGCGGGCCACCGACTTCCTCCGCGGCCGGGCCACGCCCGGCACGCCGGCCAGCAGCTACCCGCGTGGGGTGGTGTCGGCCGACCTGCGGGAGGTACTGCCGGCGGTGGTCGTCGAGTCGTTGCGTCAGGGGCTGCCGCAGATGGACCGGCGGTGGCAGGGGCGGTTCCTGCCGGACGCCGTCCTCGCCGGGCCGGAGACCCGGGGCAGCTCGCCGGTCCGGATCGACCGCGACCCGGAGAGCCGCGAGTCGCCCGGGGTGCCGGGGCTGTACCCGGTCGGCGAGGGGGCCGGGTTCGCCGGCGGGATCGTGTCGGCCGCGGTGGACGGCCTGCGGACCGCCCGGGCGTTGGTCCGGAAGTACGCGCCGGTGCGGTGATGCCGGACCGGGCCGCACGATAAACGCCGAAGAAGGCACGATCAGAACAGGAGAAACAGGATCGATTTCTGATCGTGCCTTCTCCGCGTCCATCGTGCGGCTATTCTTGACCTCCGATCCCGTCCCACGCCGGAGACGCTGCCATGAAGAAGCTCCTGCTCGGCGGCGGGGTGGTGGCCGCCCTGCTCGCGGCCGTCACCCTGTCCCAGTCCCGGTCCCCGTCGGGTGGCACCGCCGCCGACCCGAACGCCCTCCAGATCGAGGCGGCCGACAAGAACCCCTGGACCAACCTGAAGGTCAACGCCGACCCCGAGCGGTTCCAGTTCGCGGTCGTCTCGGACCGGACCGGCGGGCACCGGGAGAAGGTGTTCAGCCGGGCCGTCCACCAGGTCAACCTGCTCCAGCCCGAGTTCGTGATGTCGGTCGGCGACCTGATCGAGGGGTACACGGTCAAAGAGGAGGTGATCGCCGGCCAGTGGGACCAGTTCGACGCCTTCGTCAAGAAGTTCGAGATGCCGTTCTTCTACGTCCCCGGGAACCACGACCGGTCGAACGCGGTGATGGCCGCCAAGTGGGGCGAGCGGTACGGCAAGCGGTACTACCACTTCGTCTACAAGAACGCGCTGTTCTTGTGCCTCTGTTCGGACAACCCCGAGGCTACTGGGCTGGCGACGATCGACCCGGAGCAGCAGGAGTGGGTGCGGAAGACGCTGGCGGCGAACGCCGGGGTGCGGTGGACGTTCGTGTTCCTGCACCAGCCGATCTGGGCCTACAAGGACCCGGAGAAGAACGGCTGGATCGGGGTCGAGAAGGCCCTGGCCGGGCGGAAGTACACCGTCTTCTGCGGCCACATGCACCGCTACCAGGTGTACAACCGGAACGGGATGCGGTACTTCCAGCTCGCCACCACCGGCGGCGGCAGCCGGATGCGGGGCGTCGAGTACGGCGAGTTCGACCAGATCGCCTGGGTGACGGTGAGGAAGGACACGCCCCTGATCGCCAACGTCCTGCTCGACGGCGTCCTCCCGGCCGACCTGGAAACGAAGGACACGGAGGAAGCCGGGGTGAAGGAGAACCGTCAGCCGACCCACCCGGCGGCCGTGACGGTCCGGCTGGACGGGCAGCCGCTGGCCGCGGCCACGGTCACACTCCACCGGCTGAACCCGGAGACGGAGAAGTGGGCGTCGTGGGCCGACGGGCTGACCGACGACCGGGGCGAGACGAAGCTGTCGACGTACACGAAGTTCGACGGCGTCCCGGTGGGCAAGTACGCGGTCACGGTGGTGAAGACCGGGAAGGGGTACTACGACGGCGAGGTGCCGGAGAAGAGCCTGCTGCCGGCCCGGTACGAGACCCCGGCCGGCACCCCGCTGAAGGTGACGGTCAAGCCGGGGAGCAACGAGTTCATCCTGGAGCTGACGGGGAAGTAGCCCCTTCGGGGCGAATGCCGAAGGCCGAATGACCCGCCAATGACCAAGGAAAGACTGAGCCGTCTTCCTTGGTCATTGGCGGGTCATTCGTCACTGGTCATTCCCGCCGAAAGCGGGTTAGCCGGCCCGCTGCTGGCGTTCCTCCTCGTACCGGTGGAGCTTGTTGTAGAGCGTCTTCAGGCTGATCCCGAGTTCGGCCGAGGTGGCCTGCTTGTTGTGGTTGTTCTTGGCGTACACCTGGAGGATGTACTCCATCTCGATGTCGGCCAGGGTCTTCGTCCCGCCCCCGGCGGCCGTCGACGGGAACGGCACCGTCGGCGGGTGCCCCGGATCCAGGCGCGACGGCGAGCGGGGGGCGTGAGCCCCCTGATGGGCGGCCATCGGGTCCGACGCGCTCGGCATCAGGGGGCTCACGCCCCCCGCTCGCCCCGCCGGCGACCGGACATCGTGCGGCAGGTGGGCCGGGGTGATCGGCTGGCCGCCGGAGACGATCCAGGCGTACTCCATCGCGTTGGC
>JAIEQO010000488.1 GCA_019747655.1 Gemmataceae bacterium
CGCCGCCTTGGCCGCGGCCGCCAGGTCCGGGTTGTTCGGGGCCTTGGCCGCCGCCTCGGCCACCGCCTTCGCCGCCCCCGCTTCGGCTGCCGACACGACCTCCGCGGCCGCCGCCTTGTTCGCCGCCGCCCCGGCCACCGGGGCCAGCTTGTCGGCCTCGGCCTTCGCCGCGTCGGCCGCCGCCTTGGCCGCGTTCGCCACGTTGGTCTGGTCGGTGACGGCCTTCTGGGCGGCCGCGAGGTCGGCGGCGACCTTGGCCGCGTTCGCCTGGGCCGACGCGTGGGCGTCGACCGCCTTCTTCGCGTTGGCCTGGGCCGCGTCGAACCCGGCCTGGGCCGCCTTCACCTTGGCGTCGGCGGCCGCGACGGCGGCTTCCGCCAGTTTCGCCCGCTCGGCGACCGGCGGCGGGTTGGCGTCGAGGACGTGGACGACCTTGGCGTCGGCCGCGTTCCACGACTTGACCACGCCCGACCAGTCGCCGCCGATCACCCGGGCGTTGTCGTGGGTGACGGCGACCCGCAGGCCGAGGTCCGGGAACGGGTCGAACTGCTTCTGGAGCCCGCCGTTCTGGTCCCACAGCTTCGTCACCTTGTCCCGGCCTGTTGTGGCGAGCTTGCCGTCGTGGGTGAACCGGACGCCGGCCGCCCCGCCGCCGTGGGCCCCCCAGTTCTTGATGTTCCCGCCGTTCTCCATTTCCCAGAGCTTGACCGTGGTGTCCTCGCTGGCCGAGGCCAGGACGTTCGAGTCGTCCCGCCACGACACGTCCGTAATCATCCCGGTGTGCCCGCGGAGGGCGAAGTACTCCCGGCCGGTGAAGGCCTCCCAGACGAACAGCCCGCCGTTGCGGTCGCCGGTGGCCAGCAGGACCCCGTCCGGGCTGTACTCGACGGCCGTGACCCAGTCGGTGTGCTTCTTGATCTCGCGGATCACGCTGCCGTCCGCGGTCGAGTAGACGCGGACCAGCTTCGACGGGCTGCCGACGGCGATCTGCGTCTGGTCGGCCGAGATGTCGGCGGCCAGGATGGCGTCGGACTCGATGCCGACCTCGACCACCTTGGCCCCGGTCTCGACGTTGAACAGGACGGCCTTCCCCTGCTGCCCGCCGCGGCCGCCGGCGACGAGGACGAACCGGGCGTTGCGGGTGAACTTGATGCTGTTAATCTGCCCGTGCTCGAACGGCAGGACGCCCGCGAGCACGCCGGTGTCGGTGTTGTAGAGCAGCGCCTGCTTCTGCCCGCCGACGGCGGCGAGCGGGGCCCAAGGGCTCGTCGCCAGGGCCAGGACGGCCCCCGGCCGGCGGGCCCGGACGACCGGGTCGAGCGGCAGCTTGCCGGCCGCGGGCATCGGCGGCGGGCCCTCCGGCCGGCCCTTCACGACGGACTTCAGGGCGATGTCGGCGGTCTTGGCCGGGACGTTCACCTTGCTGCCGGTGTTCTCCCGCCCGCCCTGCTCGATCCAGAGCTTCAGCAGGGCGAGCTGGGCGTCGGGAATCTTGTTCCCGCTGGGCGGCATCTTCGGCTCTTCGGCGTGGGCGGTCAGGGCGTAGAGCCGGGACTTGGCCGGGTCGCCGGGGGTGACGACGGCGCCGCTGGCGCCGCCGGCCTGGAGGGCGGCGTAGGTAGCGAGGTTGAGCCCACCCTTCTGCTTGTCGGCCCCGTGGCAGTTGGTGCAGTGCTGCTTGAAGACGGCCAGCACGTCGTCGGCGTAGGTCGGGGTCTTGCCGTCGGCGAGGGCCCGGCCGCCGCCGGCGAGGGCCGCGGTCAGGGTGACACACAGGAGGAGCGGACGCCGCATATCAACAAGCCTCACGGGGTCGGGGCGGCCGGCGGGGCCGGGCTGATCGTCCGAAGGAACGCGACCGGGTCGAGGACCAGGATGCCGGGGTGGGCGGCGCGGAAGGCCACGGCGTCGGGGTCGGTGCCGGTCATCAGGTCGAGCAGGTCGTTGTCCCGGCTGACCAGGTACGCCGCCCCGGCCGCGACGGCGAGGTTTAGGTGCTTCTCGTCGTTCGGGTCCCGCGTCAGCGTCACGACCGCCGGCACCGGGTCGATCCGGGTCGCACACCGTTCGACGGAGTCGAGGTAGGTCCGAACCGTCGCGTCGGTGAGCTGCGGGTACTTGCGGCGAATCTTCGGGCGGCTGAGGACGTCGCGGGCCTCGTCCAGCGCCTCGTCGCTCACGCACAATCCGACCGCCCCTCCGCGGGCCAGCGAGACGCAGGCGAACGCCGGTCCTTGCGGGCGGGTGGCCGCTTGCAGGTGGATCATGGTGTCGTACACCACCCGCGGGGTCACGCCCGGCCCTCGCGCCGCGCCCGCTTCTCGGCCCGCACCTCCTCGAGCGCCTCCGCCAGGTCGGCGTCGATCTCTTCGTCGGTCCGCCCGCTGGCGGCGAAGGCGGCGTGGATTGCCGCGGCCGCCTCCTCGAACGTCTTCTCCGGGGGGGCGGCCTTCTCCAACAGCGCGACGGCGGCCGCCTCGACGGTGGTGCCGTCGGCCGCGGCCTGGCGGGCCAGCCGCCGCTCGAGGCCGGCCGGCAGGGTCAGGGTGATGGTCATGGCTCGTCCTACCTCGGGGGCGATACCACCAGGATACCAGCCCCCCGCCGGCGGTTCGGCCCCGGTCACACCGCGTCGTAGGTCCACGGCTTGCGTTGTTCGCGGGCCAGCATGCCGTCGGCCTCCTTGTCGCCGACGAACTCCTCCCTGGCCGGGTCCCAGGCGAGCTTGCGGCCGAGCCGCAGGGCGATCCCGCCCAGGTGGCAGACGGTGGCCGACCGGTGGCCGACCTCGGCCGGGCAGACCGGGTCCTTGCGGGACTTCACGCAGTCGTAGAAGTTCTGCACGTGGCCGGGGCTGACGTACACGCCCAGCGACGCCGGGTCGGGGAGGTTGGCCAGGATGTCGGGCCGGCTAGCCTCGATCTTCCCGCGGGTGACGAACAGCCAGCCGTCGGCCCCCTCGAACCTGACCCCGTGGGCCGTCTCGGTCCGGGTCCGGGCCTTGGCCGTCGACCCGAAGATCGAGCTGGCCGTGGTGCTGACGCAGCGGTGCTTGAGGCGGTCGGCCCAGGTGAAGGTGAGCTCGTACTCGGCGGGCGTCGTGTACCCGCCCGGGACCGGGTCGGTCAGCCGCCTCCCCTCGACCGCGACCGGGCCGGGCTGGTCCAGGGCCCAGCGGACGATGTCGTTGTGGTGGGCCCCCCAGTCGGTCAGGGTGCCGCCGCTGTACTCGAGCCAGAACCGGAAGTTGACGTGGCACCGCTCCTTGACGTACTCGGCCGCCGGGGCCTGCCCCTGCCACATGTCCCAGGCCAGCCCGGCCGGGACCGGGGACGGCTTGAACGGCCCGGCGTTCAGCCCGGCCGGGAGGGTGCTGGTGACGGCGGTGAGCTTCCCCAACCGGCCGGCCCGGACGGCCGTCACCGCCTGCCGGAAGGTCGCCTCGCTCCGCTGCTGGCTGCCGGTCTGGAGGACCCGCTTGTGCTTACGGACCTCGGCCACCAGCCGCTTCCCCTCGTCGACCGTCAGGGTCAGCGGCTTCTCGGCGTACACGTCCTTGCCGGCCCGGACGGCGGCGATGTTCACCAGCGTGTGCCAGTGGTCGGGGGTGGCGTTGATGACGACCCCGACGTCCTTCTCCTTCTCCAGGAGCTTGCGGAAGTCGGCGTACACCCGGTCGGTCTTGAACTCGTTGGCGGCCTTGCCGGCGTGGCCGGCGTCCACGTCGCAGACGGCCACGACGGTCCCGTACGGGGCCGAGAACTTGGCGTCCCCGACGCCCATCCCGCCGCACCCGACCAGCGCGATCTTCGGCTTGTCGTCGCGGCGGGCGAACGCGGGCGGCCCGGCCACCAGGGACAGCGGCAGCCCGGCGGCGGCCGTCAGGGCGGCCCGGCGGGTCATCTTCGGGGAGGTCGGCACGGTCGGCTCCGGTGGCGGGGGTCAGTGGTTGAACATGAACTCCCGGCTATTCAACACCGCCCAGAAGACATCCTCAAGGGCCTGCTGCTTGTTCGGGTTCTTCTCGACCGCGTCCACCAGCTTTTGCATCTCCTCCGGCCGGGGCGGGCGGCTCAGGCACCTCATGTACAGGTGTTCGACCACGTAGGCCGGCGGCTTCTTCTCGGCCAAGAGCTTGCCGACGACGTTGCCCTGCGAGACCTTCGCCGCGACGGTGTCGCCGTTCATCAGGTGGAGGCTCTGGCTGAGCGTCGGCTCCAGCCGGACCTCGCACGAGCAGACGGTCTCCCGGGTCGGCCGGCCGAAGGTGGTCAGGAAGTAGGTGCTGACCGTCCCGTCGGCGATCTGCACCGCCCGGGCCCCCTGGGGTAGCCCCGGGAACTTGTTCTTGCTGTCGGTCGCCTGGCTGACGACGTCGAGCATGGTCTCGGCCCGGATGCGGCGGATCGGGCCGCGGGCGAAGTTCCGGGTGTCGCCCTCGTTCGACGGGTTCGGCTTGGTGTCCCGCTGGTACGCCCGGCTGGTGCAGATGTCCTTGACCAGCTTCTTGAAGTCGTACCGGTAGCCGGTGAACTTCTTCCCCAGCTCGTCCAGCAGCTCCTGGTTACTGGCCGGGTTGGAGATGCGGACGTCGTCGACCTCGTTGATGATGCCGACGCCGAAGAAGTGGGCCCAGACGACGTTCGACAGGTTCTTGGCGAAGTACGGGTTGTCGGGCGACGCCAGCCAGTTGGCCAGGATCACCCGCCGGTCCTTCCCCGCGACATCGGGCTCGGCCCCGCCGAGGAATTTCGGCTTCATCGCCCGGCCGCCGACCGGGTGGGCGACCTCCCCGCCGCCGGAGTTGAACACGACGAGTTCCCGCGGGTCGTCGGCCTGCTTCCGGCCGATCTGGCTGAAGAAGGCGGCGAACCCGTAGTAGTCGTCCATCGTCCAGCGGTCGAACGGGTGGTTGTGGCACTGGGCGCACTGGACCCGCATCCCCATGAACACCTGGGCGACGTTCTC
>JAIEQO010000395.1 GCA_019747655.1 Gemmataceae bacterium
GCCGGCGTCTGCGGCGGGCCGGTCAGCCGCCCGGACCCGCCGCGGGCCAGGGCGTCGGCGGGCGACAGGGCGGCCGGCTCGACCACCAGGTCGCGGAACTCCGGGACGCCCCCCAGGGGGACGAACTGACCGGTCTTCGACCGCCCGACCAGGATCGCCCCCGGGTCGCCCAGCAGCCGGTCCCGCAGGGCCCGGCGGATGCCGTCGGTCGAGCCCTTGACCGTCTGCGGCCGGCCGGCCTCGTCCCGGTAGACCATGTACCACAGGTCGGCCGCCGGCAGGGCGGCCGGGGCCAGCCCGGTCCGGGTCCGGCCGGTCAGGTCCTCGACGAACTCCCGGCAGGAGGCCGGCCGCTGGGCCGGGTCGGCGCTCATGGCCCGGCGGATGGCCCAGTCGACCCGGTTGGACAGCCCGGGGGCCAGCTCCTTCGGGGCGGCGAACTCGTTGCGGACCTTCCGCATCCAGCAGTCGAGCGGGTTGGTGTTGTCGAACGGGACCCGGCCGGTGACCAGGGCGTACAGGGTGGCCCCGAGGCTGTACACGTCGCCCCGGGCGTCCACCCCCTTGGCGTCCCGGAACTGCTCCGGGGCCATGTAGTGGGGGGTGCCCAGCCCCCGGCCGGTCTTGGTCAGGTTCAGGTCGGCGTCGATTTCTTTGACCAGCCCGAGGTCGGTCAGCTTGGCCACCCCGTCCCGGGTGACCAGGATGTTGTCCGGCTTCACGTCCCGGTGGACGAGCCCCTGCTTGTGGGCCCGGCCGAGCCCGTCGCACACCTGGCCGACCAGCCGGACGGCCTCGTCCTCGGGCATGGGGCCGTCCCGCTCGACCCGCTGGCCGAGCGACTCGCCGTCGACGTACTCGAGGACCAGGAACGGCTGGGGCCCGGCCGCGCAGTACTCGATCGCCCGGACGACGTGGGGGTGGTCGATCCCGCGGGCGGCGTTGAACTCCCGCTCGAACCGCTGGACGGCGATCAGGTTCCGGGCCGACGCCTTGGCCACCACCTTGATCGCCACCAGCTCGCCGGTGGCCCGGTGCCGGCCCTTGTAGACGGTCCCCATCCCGCCGTCGGCGATCTTGCCGAGGACGTCGTAGCTGCCGAGCTGGGTCGGGTGGTCCGACGGTCCCGGGCTCATGCGGGGGTCTCGGGGCGGGCGGGGGCGGTCGCGCCGCCGGCGGGCGGACACCCTCTTATAGTTCAACCCGGCGCCGGATGGGAGTGGCCGAGTTGTTGGATTCTGACAGTCGGGGTGGTAGGATGGACGGGCCGGGGGCCGCCACGTCCGCCCCGGCCCGTCGCCCGGTCGTGGCGGGGTGCGGTGCAACCGGCACGGCCGGCACCGCTCCCCCGGAATCCCGATCTCCCGCAGAACGGCCCGGTTCGGCGCTTGTCAAGGTCGCCGGAATCCGTCAAAATCATCGGACGGCGTCAGCTCGGCCGGGGCGTCCCTCCCCCGGCCCTCCCGCGGGGACCGTGCGTCATGAGCACCCTGGGCAAGGTCCTCGTCGTCATCAACCTGCTGGTCGGGGCCGGGTTCGTCTACCTGGCCGCCCAGGACTGGCGGGGCCGGCAGACGATCACCGCCGCCGGGCTGCGGCACGTCCTGCTCATCCAGGGGCTCCCGCTCGGCGACCGCCCGGGCGACCCGCAGGACATGCCGGCCGGCGCCGACGCCGAAATCCCGTTCCGGGTCGACATGGCCGGCGGGGAGCCGACCGAGACCGTCAGCCCGGCGCTGTTGAAGGCGTACTTCGCCCAGGCCGGGGCCACCGAGGGGCCGGTCCCGCTCGGCACGAACGCCCCGGTCCCGAACCAGATGGCCGAGGTCCGGCGGGTCAAGACGGTCTGCCTGACGGCGGTGGACCAGGCCGACGGGCCCCGGGCCCGGGCGGCGGTGGCCGGGTCGTTGCTGCTCCTCCAGGCCGAGACTTATGAGGAGCGGGTGGAAACCCTGGCCCTGCTCACCGCGGGGACGGCGGCCGCCGCCGACCAGCTCCGGGAGCGGCTGACGGCCAAGTTCGACCAGGTCCTCAACCCGGCCCGGGCGGTCGACGCCTCGGCCCTGGGGTCGCCGAACGACCCGCCGGCCGAGGTGCTCAAGAAGGGGGCCGAGGCCCGGGCCGCCGGGGTGAAGGACGACCCGGAGCGGCGGGCCCGGCTGGCCCACCTCTTGGTCCACCTGGGCACCGACCCGAACTGGCAGAAGCGGGTGGTGCTGGTGGTCGGGCTCCGCCGGTACGTGGCCGCGGTCGGGGCCCAGGCCCTGCGGTTCCGGGAGATGGCCGCCCGGGTCGAGGGGCTGACGGCCGCCGACCAGGAGAAGTTCATCGGCGAGTACGCCCGGCTCCGCGGGCTGGCCATCCAGCAGACGCAGACGGTCCGGGACACGGCCGAGGTCCGGGTCAAGCTGGCCGACCAGGTGAAGCGGGACCAGGACTTCGTCACCCAACTGCAGAGCCAGATCACCGAGCTGCGGGCCCAGCTCGGGCGGGTGAAGGCCGACGTGGACGCCCTGCTGGCCCGCCAGCGGGTGGTCGAGCAGGCCCTGTTCGAGGTCCAACGGCAGGTCGGGCTCACCCTGGACGAGATTTATCGGCTCGAACAGGACCTCGCCCGGGCCCAGCGGGAGCGGTACGGGGCGGCGGGCAAGCAGTGAACAGTAAGCAGTGAACAGTAAGCAGTGAACAGTAAGCAGTGCAAGAGGGATGCGGCTGGTCGATCGCCGTGACTGGTTGCTGATTACTGATTACTGCTCACTCTCGACTGACCGGGGGCGGCGATGACGACCGTCGGCAAGCTGCTGGTGTTCCTGAACCTGGTCCTCGGGGTCGGGGCGGCGACCTGGGCGACGGCTGTGTATAGCCAGCGGCCGGCCTGGTTCGACCCGCCGGCCGACGCCGCGGCCAAGGGGGGCGGCCCGCTCACGTTCAAGGGGCTGTCCGCCGAGATCGACACCCTCGGCAAGGCGGCGGCTTCGGCCGGGGCGGCGTGGAACGCCCAGTACGCCCGGCTGACCAAAGCCGAGGACGTCCGGGCCGTCCGCCAGCAGAAGATGTTCGGCGGGGGCGGGGCCAAGGGGCTGATCGAGGTCGCCCGGGTCGGCGGCTACCCGAAGGCCGGGCCGGCCGCCTTCTTCAACCTCAAGGAGGACCCGGCCACCAAGCTGCTCGACCTCGACCCGAACCCGGCCGAGAAGGGCGTGGTGGTGCTCGGGCCGGACGGCCAGCCGCTCCGCGGGGCCGACACCCTGCTGGAGCGGTTCAACGCCGACGCCAAGGCGGCCAACGACCTGGCCGGCCAGAGCGCCGAGCTGCGGAAGGAGCAGGCCAAGCTCGGGCTGGTGGTGGCGGCCGACGAGGCCCGGCTGCTCAAGCAGCTCGAGATCCGGGAGAACCTGCGGAACGAGGCCGCGTTCCTGGCCGGGCTGGAGGTGAACGGGGCCGCCGAGCTGGACACGGTGGTCGCCCGGCGGGGCCAACTGGAGCGGGCCCTCAGCCCGTTCCGCCGGCGGTAGCGGTTCTTGGGTTTGGTGGCACAGGCATTCCTGCCTGTGCCGAGACGGGACACGGGGCGGCGCGGGGGCGCGGCCCCTCGGGGACACGGGGAGGGCGGGCGATGACCTGGCTCGGCAAGATCCTGGCGCTGTGCGCGATGGTCCTGGCCCTGGTCTGGATGTGGTTCACCGCCACGGTGTACGTCACCCGGACCAACTGGAAGGCCCAGGCCGACGGGTACAAGGAGGCCTACGCCAAGGCCCGGGACGCCCGGGAGTCGGAGTACCGGGTGTACCTGACCGAGAAGGACGCCCTGGCCCGGCAGGCCAAGGAGGCCGAGAAGCGGGCCGAGGGGCTCGCCTCCCAGGTGGCCACCCTGGAGAAGACGAACAAGGACTACACCGGCCAGATCGCCAGCCTGAACGGGACCCTGAAGGACTTCGACGTCCAGGCCGTCCAGCTCCAGGCCAACTACCAGGCCCAGATCGAGGAGTCGAACAAGACCCGGACCCGGGCCAACGACCTGGAGCAGGTCGTGGTCCGGCTGACGGTGGCCAAGGAGGAGGCCGAGGCCGGCAAGCTGGCGGCCGACATCGGGCGGAAGCAGGCCCAGATCGCCCGCCAGAAGGCCGAAGACCGGACCCGTGAGCTGGAGGACCGGCTGGCGCAGGGCCAGGGGTCCGGCCGGCCCGGCACGGTCCCCCTGGAACCGGCCCCGGCCAAGCCGCCGGAGGGCTTCCGCGGGTCGGTCGACCTGTACGAGCCGGAGTCCGGGAACATGGTCCTGTCGGTCGGGTTCGAGGCCGGGCTCGGGGTCGGGTCGGTCGTCGACGTGTACCGGATCGGCAAGGGGCTGGCCGACACCAAGTACCTCGGGACGGCCAAGGTCACCAGCGTCCTGCCGAAGTCGGCGGTGGCCGCCTTCCGCCCGGCCAGCGGCCGCCCGGTCCGCCAGCTCCGGCCGGACGAGCAGCCGCGGAAGGACGATACCGTCGGGCCGAACCGGTAACCGGACCGCCCCACCGCACCCACGACCTCCCGAGGGGGACCGAGCGATGGCCAAGAAGGGGAAGAAGCGGCGGGACGACGACGAGGACGACGACCGGGAGGTCGAGGCCCCGAAGCCGAAGCCCCGGCCGGCCCCCCGGCCGGTCCGGCCGGCGGCCCCGAAGGGCCCGGGCGAGCCGGTCTACACGGTGATGGCGGCCGTCACCCTGCTGGCCATGCTGGTCGGCTGCGCGCTGTTGTACCTCGACCACGAGGACTACGGCAAGCAGAACGTCCCGACCGAGAAGGTCCCGGCCCTGCCGCCCCTCGGCGGGGGCGACGCCAAGGGGACCGCCTGACGGGTCGTGCCGTGCGGTTTTCCGGGCGAGCGGGGGGCGTGAGCCCCCCGGTTGCTTGTGGCCTTGGCGAGCGGGGGGCGTGATCCCCCAGGTGTGTACGGAATCAGGGGGGTCACCCCCCCCCCAACGGA
>JAIEQO010000263.1 GCA_019747655.1 Gemmataceae bacterium
CGCCGTTCCGGGTGCCGATCGCCCGGCTGGCGGCGGCCCAGGCCGCCCTCGGCGAGAAGGCCGCCGGGAACAAGTGACGTGAACCCGGCCGGCTGACCGACCGTCCTACCACCCGCCGGGTATCTCGGCGGGTGGCGTTGTTTCCGGGGGCGGCGATGGACGACGGCGAGGCCCTGATCCGGGCGATCCGCGCGAACCGGGACGACGACCTGCCGCGGCTGGTCTACGCCGACTGGTTGGAAGAGCAGGGCGACCACGCCCGGGCCGAGTTCGTCCGCCTCCAGTGCTGGCTGTCGGGCCACCCGGAGTCGGACCCGCTCTGGGAAGCGAACTGGTACCGCGAGCAGGAGTTGTTGCAAGCCCACGGGCCGCGGTGGGAAGCGGTGCTGGCCGGGTACTCGACGGGGACCGTTGAGTTCGACCGGGGGTTCCCGTCGTGGTTCTACACTCACGATGTCCGCGAGTTCGGTCGGGTCGTCGGCGAGTTGGCCCGGGCCACCGCGACTGACCGGTTGAAGGTTTGTCGGACGGGGGACGAGGACCTCGACACCTACTACCGTTGTGAGGCGCTATCGGCCGTCCGCGAGCTGGTGCCCAACGCCGACATCCAGGGGCTGCTCTTGGACGGCGTCGACCGGCTGGTCGACGCCTCCTGCCTCCAACAACTCTGCCGGCTGGACTTGGAAAACGCGATCGTCGGGGCGGGAAGCCCGGACGCCGAACTGCTTGCCCGTCAACCCCTCCTGCTGCGGCTGGAGCACTTGCACCTCGGGCCGAGCTACCCTCCGGACATCGACCGGATCGTCGAACTGCTCACCTCGTTCCGGGCGGGTCGGCTGCGCGGTCTGGAGGTGTCCTACCTCCGCGAGGCCGACATCGTCGAGCTATGCCGCTGCCCCGGGCTGGCCCACCTCACCCACCTCGACATCGGCTGGTGCATCACAACGGACGCGGGTGGCCGGGCGCTCGCCGAGTGCCCGTACCTCGACCGGATCGGGTTGTTGAACTTCGCCGGCGAAGGCGGGATGAACGGCGCGGGCGAGTTCGGCAGTTCCCTCCGCCCGGCGGTATACGACCAACTCCGGGAGCGGTTCGGCGACCGGATCGTCCTCGACCCGATGGTGTACGTCGTCGGGCCGGACCGGACGGCCTACCGTCGGCGGGTGCTGACCGGCCGGCGGCGGTGAGGCCGGGCTTTCCCGGACCTCCGGTGTGTGGTACTACTGCGTGAGGAGGTGCCGATGACCCCGCTGCCGACCGCCCTGCCGCCGCCGTACCCGGACTTCGCTTCGTTCCGAAAGTGGTCGGCCGCCGATTACCACAAGATGGCCGACATGGGCCTGATCCTCGAAGGCGACCCGTATGAGTTGATCGAAGGGTACGTCGTGGAGAAGCCCATGAAGGGGGACCTGCACGAGTCGTCGATGCGGCGGCTTACCATCCGGCTCCCCCGCCGGCTGCCCGGCGGCTACGTCCACCAGATCCAGGGGGCGGTCGCCCTCGGGGAGAGCGAGCCGGAGCCGGACGTGGCCGTCCTCCGCGGAGACGAAACGACCTGCGACGGCCGGCTCCCGGCCGCCGCCGATGTCGCCGTGGTGATTGAAGTGTCGGACTCGTCCCTCGGGTACGATCGGCTCCACAAGAGCCGGGTGTACGCCCGGGCCGGCATCCCGGTCTACTGGATCGTCAACTTGGTCGACGGCCAGGTCGAGGTTTACTCGGACCCGGACCCGGCCGCGAACCCGCCGGCGTACCGCACCCGCACCGACTACCGCCCGGGCCAGGACGTGCCGATCACCCTGGACGGGCAGGTCGTCGGCGCTATCCCGGCCGCCGACCTCATCCCCTGACCGGCGGCCTCCGCATCAGGAGCGCCAGCCCGGCCATCCCGACCGCCACCCACGCCGCCACCCAGTACACGTCGAAGCAGGCCAGCGACAGGGCCTGCCGGTCCCGCATCGCGGCGATCTCGGCCCACCCCATCGCGTCGGCCGCGGCCGGGTCGCCGGTCAGCCGGAAGAAGGTGTCCCGCAGCGTCCCGTGCGTGCTCGTCAGGAACGGGTTGAGCACGTCGAGGTCGAAGTTCGTGCGGGTGATGTGGAACTGGTCCCGCCGCTCCAGCAAGACCGTCCCCAGCGCCCCGCCGATCGTCCCGCCGATGAACCGCAGGCAGGCGATCAGCCCGGCCGCGGCCGCCTGCCAGTCGGCCGGCAGGTCCCGGCAGGCCACCCCCAGGAGCGGGACCAGGGCGAGGACCAGCCCGACGACCTGGACCACCCGCGGGAGCATGATCTGGTCGAAGTCGAGGGCCAGGGTTTGCACGCTCACCCAGAAGCACCCGCCGGCCACCACCAAGAACCCGAGGACGACCATCCGGCGGGCGGACGCCCCCCGCCGCAACAGCCACAGCGCGAGCAGCGCCACCCCGACCCCGACCGCCGACCCCGGGGCCGTCACCTCCCCGGCCAGGGTCGCGTCGTACCCGAACAGGGCGAGGGTCAGCTCGGTCATGGCCCCGGTCGTCGAGTACAAGAGGGCCAGCCCGCCGAACAGGACCGCCCCGCAGACGGCGAACTGGCGGTCGCCCAGAGGCCGCAGGTCGACCAGCGGTTCGGCCGCCCGTATCATCCGGCGGACCCCCAGCGCCAGCCCGAGTACCGCCGCTGCGAACGCCAGGTGGACCCGGTGGAACGGGTCGCGGAACCAGTCCCACTCCTGCCCCTTGCCGACGAACACCTGGAGGCCGGTGATCCCGGCCGCGATCAGCCCGAGCCCGACCCAGTCGAACCGGACCGGCCGGCTCAGGAGGGCCGCCCGCCGGGCCGTCAGCGCCGGCGGGTCGTGGATGAACAGTGCCACCCCGGCCACGGCCAGCAGCAGCAGCGGGACGGGCGCGAGGAACGTCCACCGCCAGGAGAACGCGTCGACCAGCCACCCGCCGGGGGCCGGGGCCAGGAGCAGCCCGCCGAAGGTGGCCGCCCCGTAGACCGACAGCGGCACCGCCTGCCGGTCCCGCGGGAAGTAGTCCAGGAGGACCGCCATCCCGCACGGCTGGAGGCCGCCGGCGAACACCCCCTGGACCACCCGCCAGGCGATCAGGGTGTTCAGGTCGGTGGCCAGCCCGCACAGGGCGGTCGCGGCCGTGAACCCGGCCACGGAGACGAGCATGTACCGCCGGCGGCCGAGGCGGTCGGCGAACCAGGCCGACGCCGCCATCATCACCGCCGCCGCCGCCTGGTACGCGGTGCCGACCCAGAACCCGTTCGCCGGGTCCCCCCCCAGCCCGCCGACGATGTACCGGGTGCCGACCCCGGCGATCGACATGAGGGCGTACTCGAGGGCCGCCGGCAGGGTGGCCGCGGCCAGCACGAGCCAAGGGTGCGGGCAGCCGGGCACGCGGGACTCCCGCACAGGCAGGAATGCCTGTGCCACCGAGGACTGTCACCGGCCGGCCATCACCGCCCGCAGCCGCTTCCCGGCCTGGGGGCCGGTCGGCGGCTCCTTGTAGAAGATGTACGGCACGGCCGACAGCCCGGCGTACAGCGGCTCGGCGTCCGGGTCGTAGTCGTCCAGCTCGATCCGGACCGGCAGCCGCTGGGTGATCTTCACGAAGTTCCCGGTCGCGTTCTGGGGCGGCAAGAGGGCCAGGGCCTGCCCGGTCCCCGGGGTGAACCCGGAGATCCGCCCGCGGAACACCCGCCGGTCGCCGTACATGTCCACCTCGACCTCCGCCCGCTGGCCGATCGCCAGGGCGTCGAGCTGGGTCTCCTTGAAGTTGCAGTCGACCCAGATCTCGGTCAGCGACCGGACGGCCATCACCGCCTGACCGGCGGTCACGTTGTTCCCGGGGTTGACCGCCCGGCGGGCCACCACCCCGGGGATTTCGGCCCAGATGGTACAGTACTTCAGGTTCAGCTTGGCCTCGTCCAGGTCCCGCCGGGCCTGGGCCAGCCGGGCGTCCGCCTGCCGGACGGCCGGGGCGGCGGCAATCAGTTTGGCCAGGAGGACCTCGGACTTGCCGCCGTCGAACCGGCCGAGTTCGGCCAGGAACTCCTTGGGGGTGACCTGGAGCCCGGCCAGCGGGTAGCCGACCTCGGTGAGCGTTTGCACCAGCTCGGCCAGGGCCTGCCGGACCCGGGCCTGGGTCTGCTCCAGGTCCGCCGGGGTGGCGGCCAGGGCGTCGAGGTCGGTCTCCGGGGCCGGCCGGGGCACCAGCCCGAGCTTGGCCCGGGCCTCGTACACGTCCTCCAGGGACTGTACCACCTGGGCCTCGGCCACCCGGAACGCCTCCCGCCGCAGGTCGTACTCCTCCTTGCCGATGCTCGAATCTTTGAGCAAGATCGTCCCCCGGACGAAGTCGGCCCGGGTCTTCTCCCGGACCGCCTGCCGGCTCCGGACGGCCGCCACCCGGGCCTTGACCAGGGCCACCTCGTCCCCGATGTCCTCCATCGTCGACTGGAGCTTCCACCGCAGGCTGCGGGCCTTCGCCTCGGCACCCCGGACCTGGGCCTCGGCGGCCACCCGGTCGGCCTCGGCGGCGGCGACCGCCGCCGTCTTGATGTTCACCAGCACCTGGTACGGCTCGGGGTCCAGCTCCATCAGCACGTCCCCGGCCGCCACCCGGTCGTTGTTGTCCACCAGCACCCGCTTGACCTGCCCCGGGACCCGGGCGGCCACCAGGGTGACGTGGCCGTTGACGTAGGCGTCGTCGGTCGAAACCGTCACGAGGGCCCGGCGGGCGGTCGGGGCGAAATACGCGGCCAGGGCGGCGAGGCCGGCCAGCAGGGCGACCCAAACCGCGATCCGGCCGACCCGGGTTCGGCGGGCGGGCCGGACGGGTCGGGTGGTGGGCGGGGCGGGTTCGGCGGCCGGGGCATCCGGCATGGCGGCCTCGGTCGGCGGACGGTCGGGGGAGGCAGCCGTCAGCGTACCGCCCGCCGGCGGCCGCGGGAAGGGCTATCCCCGACACCGGCCTCTAG
>JAIEQO010000570.1 GCA_019747655.1 Gemmataceae bacterium
GAAGAGCGGCCGGGACGGCCGCGGTCCCAGGGAAGCCGCCGGTCCGGCACAAGGTCCCCCGACACAGTCTCATCCCGTGTACCACCCGACCGCCGAACTTGACACGGGCCAAATTATGTGTCATCTTGTTCACTAATAACGGGTGGGCGTGACACTCGCTCGTCCGGTCGGTGCGGGGTGGAGGCGGCGAGCGTGACGGGGTACGGGATCGCTCCGGTCGGACCGCAAGTCGCACGCGGGGAACGAGTTGGGAGCAATTTTTCGACGGAGCATTGCAGCCCGACACCGAACCCGGTCAAGACGACCCAAATCCCAAAGCTCCTTCGGGTCACGGGTTCGGTCAACGTGATGGCTGTAGAGCCGGTAGGTTTCGCGCGAGGGGGGAGGGGGTAGGACTCCTCACCCACCCTACTGACTTCCGCAAACCGTTCGGTTACACTCACCTCGGGCCGTGAACCACCCTCCGGGGGCATGCCATGCGGGCCGGTGTGCAACGGCGGCGGGGCGGACGGGCCGCCCTCGCCCTCCTGGTCGGGCTGGTCGTCGGCGGGTGGGGCGGGTTCGGGCTGACGTACCTGCTCAAGCGGCACCAGTTCCGCGACCCGGACGCCGTCGCCGAGGTCGGGCTGGACCGGGCCGACGAGCTGAAGCTGGTCCCGGCCGACGCCCCGGGGTTCGTCCACGCCCGGCTGGCCGACCTGTGGCGGACCGAGGCGCTGGCCGAGTTCCGCAAGGTGGTCGGCAAGGCCGGGGCCGACGCCCTCAAGGCCCTGGACGACGGATTCGTCCCCCGGCCGTCGAGCATCGACCGGGCCACCGTCGTCTTCCTCAAGGGGGGCGGCCCCGGCCGCCCCCGCCCCCGGGAGTTCGGGTTCGACCCGCCCGGGCCGCTCGACCTCGTCGGCCGCGACACCCCGGTGGTCGTCCTCCTGGCGTTCGCGGACAAGGTCGACCCGGACGCCTTCCGGGCGGCCAACCTGCCGACCGCGGGCAAGCGGTCGGCCGGCGGGAAGGAGTACTGGCTCGACGAGCGGATCGACCTCGGCGTCCACTTCGCCACGGCCAACACCCTGGTGCTGGGCAACGGCACCGCACTGCCGGCCGTCCTGACCGCCCCGGCGAAGGCCGACGGGCCGCTGGCCCCGGCCCTGAAGCTGGCCGCCGGCGGGACCCGGCACGTCGTCGCCGGGATGACCGCGTCGGCCCTCGACCTGCCGGCCGACCTGAAGCGGGAGCTGCCGGAGGTCGGGCCGATCCTGAAGGCCGAGGCCCTGTCGGTCGGGGTGGTGGTCGGGAGCGGGATGCGGTTCGACCTGCGGGCGGCGTACAAGACGGACGCCGACGCCGACGCGGCCGAGAAGGCGGTCCGGGAGGCGGCCAAGACCGGCCGGGCCAAGCTGGCCGAGGTCAAGAAGCGGATGGAGGAGGCGGTGAAGGGCCGGCCGGGGGAGCCGAAGCCGCGGCCGGCCCGGGACCTGCCCGAGGCGGTCGGCGGGGTGTTCGCCCTGGGGGCGGTGAACATGCTGGACGAGTGGCTGGCCGACCTGCCGCTCAGGCGGGACGGGGCCGAGCTGACGGCGTCGGTGACGACCCCGGCGGCCGGCGGGGCGTACCTGGGGCTGTCGGCGGCGTCGGTCGGGCTGCTCCTGCCGGCCGTCCAGAAGGTCCGGGAGGTGGCCGGCCGGGTGCAGGACTCGAACAACCTGAAGCAGATCGCCGTCGCCATGCACAACTACGAGGTCACCTACGGCCGGCTGCCGGCGGCCGCCCTCACCAACCCGCCGCACGACCCGAAGGGGAAGCCGCTGTTGAGCTGGCGGGTGGCGATCCTGCCGTACGTCGAGGGGGAGACCCTGTACCGGCAGTTCAAGCTCGACGAGCCGTGGGACAGCCCGCACAACAAGAAGCTGATCCCGCTGATGCCGAAGGTGTACCAGAGCCCGGAGGCCCCGCCGGGCGAGCCGGGGACGACGTACTACAAGGTGTTCGTCGGCGGGGGGGCGATGTTCGAGCCCCGCGCGGGTCGGTCGATCTTTTCGGTCCGGGACGGGTCGTCGAACACGTTCATGGTCGCCGAGGGCGGCGACCCGGTGATCTGGACCAAGCCGGACGACTTCGCCTACGACCCGAAGGGGCCGCTGCCGCCGCTCGGGCTGCCGGGCCGGCCCGGGTTCAACGTGGCGATGGGCGACACGAGCGTCCGGTTCGTCCGGGCCGGCGTCCCGGAGCGGACCCTCCGGCTGCTGATCGGGGCGAACGACGAGACGCCGGTCCCGGACGACTGGTGAGACCCCCACGGGACTGCCCCATGCCCCACCGCCGGCCGCTCACCCGCCGCGAACTCCTGACCCGCTCGGCCAACGGGTTCGGGGCCCTCGCCTTCGCCGCCCTCTCCGCAGAGGCGAGCGGTGGGCGTGAGCCCCCCGGTGCCGATCCGTCGCCGTTCGCCCCGAAGAAGCCCCACTTCGAGCCGAAGGCCACGAGCGTCATCTTCCTGTACATGGACGGCGGGCCGAGCCAGATCGACACGTTCGACCCGAAGCCGGCCCTGGAGAAGTACCACGGCCGGCCGTTCCCGGCGAAGGTCGAGCCGACCCAGTTCAACAACGTCGGGGCGACCCTGGCCAGCCCGTGGAAGTTCGCCAAGCGGGGCCAGTCCGGGCTGCCGGTCAGCGACCTGTTCCCGCACGTGGCGACCCGGGCCGACGACCTGTGCGTGGTCCGGTCGATGGTGGCCAACTTCTCCGAGCACACCAACGCCAACTACTTCCTGCACAGCGGCAACGGGATGCAGGGCCGGCCGAGCATGGGGGCGTGGGTCACCTACGGGCTGGGCAGCGAGTGCCGCGACCTGCCCGGGTTCGTGGTCCTCGGCAGCGGCCTCATCCCGCCCGGCGGGGCGGACTGCTTCGGCAGCGGGTTCCTCCCGGCCGCGTACCAGGGGTCGGTGTTCCGCCACGGCCGGGAGCCGGTCGCCGACCTCGCCCCGCCGGCCGGGACCGCGAAGTCGCAGGTTGCCAAGCGGGACCTGATCCGCAAGCTCGACGCGGCCGCCCGGGAGCGGTTCGGGGAGAACGACGCGGTCGAGGCGGCCATCGCCAACTCGGAGCTGGCGTTCCGGATGCAGGCGGCCGTCCCGGAGCTGTCCGACGTGTCGAAGGAGACCGCGGCGACCCGCCGGCTGTATGGGCTGGACGACCCGAAGACCGAGGTGTACGGCCGGCAGTGCCTCCTGGCCCGGCGGATGGTCGAGCGGGGTGTCCGCTTCATCGAGCTGCTCTGCCCGGCGCTGCCCGGGCACGACCGCTGGGACCAGCACGCCGGCCTCAAGAAAGGGCACGAGGACAACGCCCGGGCGGTGGACAAGCCGATCGCCGGGCTACTGGCGGACCTGAAGCAGCGGGGCCTGCTGGACAAGACGCTGGTGCTCTGGGGCGGGGAGTTCGGGCGGACGCCGGTGGCCCAGGGGTCCGACGGCCGGGACCACAACCCGTTCGGGTTTACGGTCTGGCTGGCCGGCGGCGGGGTGAAGGGGGGCATGGCCCACGGCGAGACCGACGAGTTCGGCTACCACGCGGTCAAGGACAAGGTCGAGGTCCACGACCTGCACGCGACCCTGCTCCACCTGCTCGGGTTCGACCACAAGAAGCTGACCGTCCGGTTCGGCGGCCGGGACATGCGGCTGACCGACGTGCACGGGGAAGTGGTCCGGCCGATCCTGAGCTGATGACCCCACCCCCTAACCCCCTCCCCCACAGGGAGAGGGGGGACCGGAGAAGCCAGGACCCCTCCCCCCAGCCCCCTCCCCTACGAAGGGAGGGGAGGAAGACAAAGCCAGCCACCCTCTTGCCCCCCTCTCCCTGTGGGGGAGGGGGCTGGGGGGTGGGGTCTCCTCCCGAACGGCCCCTAACCCCCGCACCTTCGGCCGCCTCCGCCCGGCCCGCAAACTTCCCGCCGGCCCGTTCTCCTTGCCAGCCTCGCCCGCCCCCCGATACGATGCGCGGGTCCGGCCGTCCCGGGCGGATTCCGGTTTCTCCCCAATCGGACCCGGCCCCGGCGTCGTCGTGTAGGCAGGAGCGCATGCCCCAGCCCGGCGGACCTCCGAGGAACCGGCCGGCCGACGCCCCCCCGTCCCCGCCGGGGCCGTCCGGCCGGCGGCCGGACGACGCCGCCCTGGTGGCGATGTTCGACGCCGTCCGGGACGAACTGGTCAGCACCCTGCTGTACATGCTCGGGAACCCGGACGACGCCCAGGACGCCGCCCAGGAGGCGTTCCTGAAGTGCTGGCGGGCCCGGCACGCCATGCCCGAGGTCCAGAACCTGCGGGCCTGGGTGTTCCGGGTCGGGCTGAACGCGGCCAAGGACTTCCAGCGGAGCGCCTGGCACCGCAAGGCCCGGCCGCTCCCGGACGACGACCTGGTCGGCCCGGCCCGGGAGGTGTCGGTGGCCGACGCCCTGGAGGACAAGGAGGCGGTCGACCGGCTGCGGGCGGCCATCGCCCACCTGCGGCCGGAGGAGCGGGAGGTGTTCCTCCTGCGGCAGAACGGCGAGCTGACCTACGAGCAGATCGCCGAGCACCGGGACGCCCCGGTCGGGACGGTCAAGACCCAGATGCGAGCCGCCCTCCAGAAGCTCCGCAAGGTGCTCAACCCGGAGGCGGCCGAGTCCGAGTAGTGGTGACATGGAGTTCGGGGTGCGAACGGATCACGAACGCGGTAAGGCGGGGTGCGGGATGAGGACGACGGGATAACCGACGCCGACCGGCCGCCCGACTCGCAACCGGCGGCCCGACGACTCGATGATTCCGCGTGCCGATCCCGCATCCCGCACTTCCCGGAATGGCTGCCATGCGGTGCGACGACTGCGAACCGCTGTTGCTCGACCACCTGTACGGGCTCCTCGACCCGGCCGACGCGGCCGCCGTCGAGGGGCACGTCGCGGGGTGCGAGGGGTGCGCCGCGGCCCGCGACCGGGCCGCCC
>JAIEQO010000114.1 GCA_019747655.1 Gemmataceae bacterium
TGTCGAGGACGGGTTCGACACCTACCGACGACGGCTCCAGGCCAAATGTGACAACGAACTACGGCTGGCTGCTTAGTCGAGGCGATGGTCGCCTGGCCGGAGGCGGTGACGTTCGACGACCGGGACCGGTACCGGGCGCTGGCCCGGGACACCCTGACTTGGGTCAAGACCCAGTTCGGACCCAAACTCCCGGACTTCGTGACGCCGGCCGACATCCGCGACGTGGACCGGACCGGGCCGAACTTCACCCCCCTGGCGACCGGCCGGAACCTGGACACGTTCGGCCCGGGTGACATGGTCGCCGACACCCTCGACGCGACCCGGCACCCGGGCAACCCGTACCGGTACGGGGGGGCGTTGGTCGGGACCAGCGCGGGCGGCAGCACGCTGACCTTCACCAACGGCGATGTCAAATTCTTCAGCCCGCCGGTCGGGTCGGCTGGCATGATCTCGGGTTTGAACGTCTGCAACGGCGATTTCGTGATCGAGCACGCCATCCACGTCTCCGCGGCCGTCGTCCTGTGTACCGGCGACGCCCGGTTCGACTTCAACATCGCCAACTCCCTGGTCGTCGCCGGGGGCACGATCACCGGACGGAACCTCGACGACCACGCCCAGCGGCCCGATGTTCTCCTCCGGCCGAAGGAGCCGAAGTTGGCCGAGTTCCTGAAGCTCTACGACTCCGCGGCCGAGGGGCTGCACGTCCGGGCCGACGGGAACAGCGTGTTCGTGACGAAGGCGGACGACGGCAAGCCGTTCGCCGCCGCCGGCATCAGGTCCGGCGACCGGGTGGTCAAGGTGGACGGCAAGCCGGTCCGGTCGGTCCGGGAGCTGAACCGGCTCCTGTGCCGGGCCGAGGTCGGCTACCCCGGGACGGCGGCGGTGTTCCTGGCCCGCGGGGAGAAGGGCGTCGACGCCGCCGTCAAGCTGGCCGACCCGCCGACGCTCGACCCGTGACGCCGGGGCCCGCGGCCGGGTCAGTTCAGCCGCCCGACCTTGGTCTGGACATCCGCCATCAGGTCTTGGGGGACCGCCCCGCCGGAGTCGGTCAGGTCGGCCGGCGGGGCCGACATGGTCCAGTCGCACACCACCTCGGACGGCTTCTTCAGCTTGGTGACCGGGTGTCCGCCGGCCGCGAACGGCAGGGGCACGGTGGCCGCGAACGGCGCCTGACCGACCAACGTCGTCACCGCCGCCACCAGGACCGTGCCGTCGGGGTACGGACCGGACACGACCACCCACGGCCGCCGCTTCGGGTTCCCGCCCTGGGGGTCGGGCCCGGTCGCCCAGACGATCCGACCCTGGTCGGGCGGGGAACCCATCGCCACCCCTCAGTCGGAGAACGGGTCGTCGGTCTCGTCCCAGAACGACGCCGGCGGCGGGTACTTGGCCGCCAGGTACGCCGCCCGCTCCGGGGACGGGGTGAACAGGTCGATGACGACCCGGTACAGGTCGTCGAGCGTCTGCCAGCGGCCGAACAGGTCGTCCCGCTGGGCCCGGACCTCGTCGGCCACCCGGGCGAAGTCGGCCGCCGACGGGTCCCCGGCGGCCTCGGCCACTCCCGCGTAGTGCTCGGCCGCCCCGACGTAGTGGTCGTACAGCCGGCGGTAGTCGTCCCGCCCGGCGTGCAACTCCGGCAGCCGCCGGGCCTCGGCCGCGTCCCCGAACATCTGCTTCCGCCGCTCGGTCAGTTGCTCGGGCAGGTCCCGCATCCCGGCCAGGGCGGCCGCCAGCCGGTCGGCATCCCGGGCGGCGAACTCGCGGATCAGGGTCGCCGGCATGTGTCACCTCCCCCGCCATTGTCCACCGTCGGAGTGAATCGGGCAACCACGGCCCGCGACTGGCGGCTACTTTTTACTTGACATTCGTTCAGTATGTGGTAAACCCCGGGTGCCCGGCCGCACGGCCGGGCCGGATCGCCGCACATCGCCGGTCGAGCCACCGCGTTGGGAGTTCGCCATGTCCCGCTCCGCCTCGTCGTCCGTTGCCGCACTCGTCCGCCACGCCCCGGCTTCGACCATGGCGGTACACGGGATCAATTCCGCCGTTCTCGAAGCCGTGGACGGGGAACGGGTTCGGGCGGAAAATCGGACCGAGCATGGCGGCATGGCCGCCGCTCACGGGGGCATTACGGCCCGGACGGCGTGTCGCAACCGGCGGCCGGAATTGGGGTTCGGTCGCCCCGATCGGTCGGGGCGGGCGGCCGCGAAAAACGAAGGGGGGCAGGGGGTGCCACCTACCCCATGAACTGCTCCAGGAACTTCCGGCTTTGCCGGAGGGCCCGCTTGCGGGCCTCCAGCGACCCCTCGTAGGCCCGGTCCTCGACCTCGATGCAGACCGGCCCGTCGTACCCGGCGTCGGTCAGGGCCGCGAAGAACGGGCCCCACTGGACATCCCCCAGCCCCGGCAGCTTCGGCTGGTGCCAGCCCAGCCCCAGCACCCCGACCTCGTGCAGCCGGTCGCGGTCCACCCGCTCGTCCTTGGCGTGGACGTGGACGAGGTGTTTCCCAAACTCCCGCAGGGCCCGGGGGGCGTCGATGAACTGCCAGACCAGGTGGGACGGGTCGAAGTTCAGCCCCAGGGTGCCGCCCGGGAACAGGTCGAAGAGCTGCCGCCAGACGGCCGGGCTGGTCGCCAGGTTCTTCCCGCCCGGCCACTCGTCGTCGCTGAAGAGCATCGGGCAGTGCTCGATGCCGATCTTGACGCCCGCGGCCTTCGCCTCGGCGACCAGGGGGGGCCAGACCTCCCGGACCGCGGCCAGGTTGTCATTCAGGCTCTTGCAGTGGTCGCGGCCGATGAACGTGTTGACCACGTTCACCCCGATCCGCGGGGCGGCCCGGATCACCTTCTTCAGGTGGTCCACGACAACCGCCCGGTGGGTCGGGTCGGGGTCGAGCGGGTTCGGGTAGTAGCCCAGGCCGGAGATGCTAACGCCGTGGATGCCGACCAGCTCGCGGACGGCGTCGGCCGCCGCCGGGGTGACGTTCGACACGTCCAGGTGGGTGACGCCGGCGTACCGCCGGTCGGCCTTGCCCGGCGGCCAGCACATCACCTCGACGCACGGGAACCCCTCGTCGGCGGCGAACGCCAGCACCTCCTCCAGGGGCAGGTCGTGGAGGACGGCGGACACGAACCCGATCTGCATGGCAGTTCTCCACCCCCGGGCTCACGCCCGGGGCTCGCCGGTTGGTACGTCCGCCCACCGGCGCTCCCGGTGGCTCGTCAGGATCGCCTCGCACAGGAGCACCTCGCGGTGCCCGTCGGCGAAGGAGGGGTAGAGGTCGTTCGGCCGGCCGTCGACCGCGGCGTAGACGGCCTTGAAGAGCTGCTTGTGCGAGTCCGGGAAGCCCTCGGCGTGGCCGCCGGGGTAGTCGGCGAACGGCCGGGCGACCTCGCCCAGCAGCCCGGGGTCGCGGCCCAAGGCCTCGTTCGGCCGGCTCCGGTAGCCGACGTGCAGGACGTTCGGCTCCTCGCTGTCCCAGGCCAGGGCCGACTTGCTGCCGGCCAGGTCGAAGCGGATCAGATTCTTCCGCCCGGCCATCACCTGCGAGACCGTCAGGCAACCTTTGGCACCCCCGCGGAACCGCAGCAAGATCGATCCGGCGTCGTCGGTCGTAACGGGGACGGGTACGCCGGACCGGGAGCCGCCGGCCGACCCGGTGAAGGTTTCGGTCCCGCCGGCCGGCCGCAGCCGCTCCGGGTGGACGGTCTGCAAATCGGCGCAGACCGATTCGACCTCCAGCCCGGTGATGAACGAGACCAGGTCGAGCCAGTGGGTGCCGATGTCGGCCACGGCCCGGAGGTCGCCACCGTCCTCGGCCAGGACCCGCCAGTTGAAGTCGGTCGGGTACAGGAGCCAGTCTTGCAGGTACGACCCGGTGACGTGGAGGACCTCGCCGACCTGCCCGGACCGGACCCGGTCGCGGGCTTCGAGGCAGAGCGGGTAGAAGCGGACGTTGTAGTTGACGGCGGCGACCAGCCCCGGCCGGGCGGCCGCGAGGCGGACCAGCTCGGCGGTCTCGGCGGAGGACATGGCCAGCGGCTTCTCGCAGACGACGTGCTTGCCGGCCGCCAGGGCGGCCTTCGCCTGCCCGAAGTGGAGCCGGTTGGGGGTGGCCAGGTGGACCACTTCGACGGCCGGGTCGGCCAGCAGGTCGGCGAAGGTGGGGTAAGCCGCGGGGACGCCGAGGGCGGCGGCCGCGGCCCGGCCCTTCTCGGGCGTCGACCCGAGGACGCCGACGACCCGGTGGCCGAGCCGGCGGACGGCCTCGACGTGGACCGGCCCGATGAACCCGGTCCCGGCCACCGCCACCCCGCGGGCTCTCATCCAATTCTCCCGACCCGGACCCCTGGACTCGGCCGGCGGAACAGCCGATACTTCCGGAAGACGCGCCCCGGCCCGCGCTCAGCATAAGCCGGGCGGGGGGCGGGGGGCGAGCAAAAACCGACCTTCTTGGCGAGCGGGGGGTGTGAACCCCCTGTTCCCCCGACCGAGGGCGTCCGATGCGGGAACTCCGGCGGCTGGCGTGGGCGGCGGTGGTCGCGGCCGGGGCGACGACCCCGGGGCTGGCCCAACAGGGTGGGGGCGGGGGCGGTGGTGGGAGCTTCCCGGGCTCGGCCACGGTCACGCCGGCCAGGTCGGTCACGACCAGCGGCGGCAACCCGATCGGCGGGTCGTTCGGTTCCCAGGGCGGAAACTCCGGCGGGGGGGGCGGCAGCGGGTCGGGCGGCTCCGCCTCGCCGACCACCCAGGGGGCGGCCCTCCAGCAGTTCCAGCAGTCCCCCCCGCTGTCCCCCCCGTCCCTAACCCAGAACGGCAGCTCGAACTCGGCGCTCAGCCCGTCGAACTTCCTGGCCAACTTCTACAACTCCCCGTACTACCAGGGCCGTGGCGGGCAGGGGACCACCCGGTCGGACCCGGGCTATTTCGGGCAGCCCGTGTACGGCACCACCGGCGGGGCCGGCGGCCGGGTCGGGGCCGGGGG
>JAIEQO010000742.1 GCA_019747655.1 Gemmataceae bacterium
GGGCGGCAGGCCGGAGCCGGGGGCGGTTGGGCCGGGCCGGGCCGGGCCCGGGACCGGCGGCAGGTCGTCCCGCAGGGCGATGGCGACGTTCGGCTGGGGCGGGCGGGTCTGGACCACCCCGGACAGGGCCCGGCCCTCGGCCGTCTTGGCCTCGGCCGTCAGGGTGTACGCCTTCCCGGGGACGAGGTCCTTGGCCGCGAAGTACCCGGCCGAGTCGGTCAGGATGCCGAGCGGGGCGCCGCCCGTGGCCCCCTCGCCGACCGGGTCGATCCGGATGAAGACGTTCTTGGCCCCCTGGCCGTTGGGGTCGAGGACCCGGCCGGCGAGGAGCCCGCGGCCCTCCTTCGTCGCGTCGAACCCGGGGTCGCGGGGGTCGGCCCACGACCCGGCCCTGGGCACCCCGGTCCCGGCCCCGGGGAGCTTGTTCATGGCGTCGAGCCAGTCGGTGTTCTTCCCCTTCGGCCGGGACGTGGGCGTGCCGGCCGGGTCCCGCGCGGGGGCCGGCTTGGGGTCGGTCCCCTTGCACCCGGCCGCCAGCAGGATCGCCAGCAGGAGTCCGGCACCGCCCGGCCGCATCGCTCGCCCAACCCGGGTATCCGGCAGAACCGGAACGACCGTCCGCACGTGAGACGGTCGCCCGCCGGGATTCTTCCGCAGCCACCATGCCGGGTCAAGCCCACCCGGCGGCGGGGGGCGGGGCAAGGTCGGGCGGGTCGCCCGGCCCACCCCGAGCCTCGGCACGACCCGGACGTGTTTGGGCGAGCGGGGGGGGGGCGTGAGCCCGCTGATGCCTCGGCGAACCCCGAGCGTGAGCGAGGGGGTGGGGCACGACACCCGCTCCCTCACGGTCGCGGTTCGCCCGGACCAACCGGGGGGCTCACGCCCCCCCGCTTGTCGAATCAGGCATTGACCCGGTTGTTCGGGTTGAGGGGGCTCGGGGGGTTGGGTATACCGCCCGGCCCGTGTTCGTTGACGCCCCCGCGGGGGCCGGTTATCGTGACTCGGAGGCGGCCCCCACACCCCGACCCGCGGCGGATACCCCCCGACATGGCCGAGCGCTCGTACCGGTGGCTGCTGATCTCGCTGGCGGTGGTCGGGCTGGCCGCCGACCAGGCGTCGAAGTACGGGGTGTTCCGCTGGCTCTACGACGGCGGGAACCTCCGGGTCGGGGCCGGGAACAGCTACGACGTGGCCCCCGGGAAGCTGGAGCTGCTGGCCCAGTTCGACCCGGACGCCCCGCTGTGCGACTGCGGCTTCTCCGGCCTCCAGACGTGGAGCGCCCCGGTCATGCCGCGGGTCAACCACGGGGCCCTGTTCGGGATCGGGGGCGGGCACAAGGCGGCGGCCAACTGGGCGTTCGCCGGGGTCAGCCTGGCGGCTGCGGCGGCGATCCTGGTTTGGGGGCTGCGGCGGGGCCCGGCCCGGGAGCGGTGGCTGAGTGCGGCCCTCGGGCTGATCCTGGGCGGCACCGTCGGCAACCTGTACGACCGGGTGGTGTTCGGCGGGGTCCGGGACTTCATCCACTTCTACTGGTTCGAGTGGCCGGTGTTCAACGTGGCCGACTGCTGCCTGGTGGTCGGGGCGGCGCTGCTGTTGGTCCAGGCGGTGTTCGTCCCGCCGCCGAAGCCCGAGCCGCAGCCGGCGGCCGCCGACCCGGAGCCGGCGAAGGCGGTGTGACCCGGCCCCAACATGCCGGGGGTTAGCACCCCGGGCTACCGGCGGTCGCCGCTCCGCGGCTCCGGCTTTGGAGTCCCGGAGGGACGACCGCATGTAGCCCGGGGTGCAAACCCCTGGCAAATGACCACCGACATCCGAGGTGCCCCATGACGCGCTCCGTGCTGTGCCCGCTGGCGGTCCTGCTCGCGGCCGGGTGGTCGGCCGGCCAGCCGCCGAAGGGCGACCCGCCGGGCAAGGCCGACCCGGCCCCGCCGCCCAACCGGTTTCCCATGAACCCGCTGCTGCGGGAGGAAGTCGAGCTGCTCGAAGCCCAACTGGGCACGAAGGAGGCGTACATCCGGGCGGCCGAGGTGGCGGTCGACGGGCCGAAGGTGCGGCTGGCACGGCTGGCCAAGCTGGCGCAGGCCGGGACGGTCACGGAGGACGAGGTCGAGGCGGTGAAGGTCGAGGTGCGGCTGGCCGAGGCCCAACTGGCCATCCGCAAGGCCGAGGCGAACGAGGTGGCGGTGAAGCTCAAGCACGCCCGGGGGCGGTTGGAACGGGCCGGCAAGCGGGCCGCGGTCGGCCCGGACCTGAAGCGGGCGGCCGATGAACTCAAGACCCTCTTGGAGGAGGGGAAGGTTATCCGGCAAGCGGTGGAAGATAAACGAGCTCGGTATGAGAAGTTGAGGCGTGTGTACGATCAGGATCACCCCGAACTCGAGCGCGCGGGGGCTGTACTGAAGGCTCTCGAGGTGCAGGCCATAGCCAACGGCGTGAAGGCCGCGGCGCTGGAGCGCAAGATCGAGCAGGCGAGGATTGACACCGAGGTCGGACCGGAGAAGTAGGACGGGTGCCCGCGTTCTTGGCGAGCGGGGGGCGTGAGCCCCCTGGTGTGTTGGCATCAGGGGGCTCACGCCCCCCGCTCGCCCGGCGTCACTTTTTCCCGGCCATCGCCTGCTGGACGGCCTGGCCCAGGTCGGCCGGGGTGTCGGCGACGCTGATCCCGGCCTTCTTCAGCGCCGCGATCTTGTCGGCGGCGCTGCCGCTGCCGCCCGAGATGATCGCCCCGGCGTGGCCCATCCGCCGGCCCGGCGGGGCCGTCCGCCCGGCGATGAACGCCGCCACCGGCTTCTTCACGCTCTTGGCGACGTACTCGGCCGCCTGCTCCTCGGCCGTCCCGCCGATCTCCCCGATCATCAGGATCGCGCTCGTCCCCGGGTCCTTCTCGAACAACTCCAAGAGCTCGATCTGGGTCGTCCCGATGACCGGGTCGCCGCCGATCCCGACGCAGGTGGACTGCGACAGGCCGAGGGAGGTGAGCTGGAAGACGGCCTCGTAGGTCAGGGTGCCGCTCCGGCTGATGACGCCGACGCCCTGCTTGCCGGCCGGGGTCGGGGTGTGGATGTAGCCCGGCATGATGCCGATCTTGCACTGGCCGGGGGTGATGACGCCCGGGCAGTTCGGGCCGACCAGCCGGACGCCCGGCTTGGTCGCCAGGAACCGCTTGGCCCGGGCCATGTCCAGCACCGGGATGCCCTCGGTGATGGCGACGATGAGCTTGACCCCGGCGTCGGCGGCTTCCATGATCGCGTCCGCCGCCCCGGCCGGGGGGACGAAGATCATGCTGGCGTCGGCCCCGGTCGCCTTGGCGGCCTCGGCCACGGTGTTGAACACCGGGAGCGACTTCCCGGACTCCTTGCCGGTCCAGGTGGTGCCGCCCTTCTTGGGGGTGACGCCGCCGACGAACTTCGACCCGTAGGCCAGGCACTGGTCGGTGTGGAAGCTGCCGGCCGACCCGGTGATCCCCTGGCAGAGGACGCGGGTGTTGCTGTCGACGAGGATGCTCATGGGTCGTCCGGTGGAGGCGGCGGATACCAGCGTGATACGGCCGGCGGCCGGGGCCGGCGAGTAGGGTGGTCAGCCCCCGGCCGGGACGACGAACGGGTGGTCGGCCTCGGTCGTGTCGACCGCGACGACGTGGTCGAGGGAGACGACCGCGGCCCACCGCTTGCCACCGGGGGCGGAGGGGTCGCGGTAGTACACCCGGAGGACATCCCGGTCGACCTCGGCGAGGTCCGGGTCGGTCACGTCCTGGGTGTGCCCGCCGGTCAGGGTGACCCGGAACCGGACGAACGGCCGGCGGGCCAGCAGCTCGCGGATGAGTTCGGTCACGGCGGCCTCCGTGGTGTGCGGCCCGGTCACGGCGTCCCGTTCGACCCGGTGGCCGACGGGGCCGCCGGGGGCACCAGGTACTCCCCCTTCTGGACGTGGATGAGGGAGACGACGACGACACGGTCGGCCACGTCGAGCGGGCCGCCGGGCGGTGGGACGGCGATGTGCGCCGTCCCGAGGGTGGTGACGATCATGTCCGGGTGGAGGACATCGAACGTCTCGCCGGTCGTCAGGTAGAGTCGGAACGGCAGGAACGGGACGGCCCGAGTGTAGGCCCGGATGTCTTCGCGTCGCATGGCGGCCTCGGGGGCGATGGGCGGTCGCCCGTCATCATACCGCGGGCCTACTGCGGGGTGAACTCGTCCACCAGGTAGCCGCCGGCCGGGCCCTTGGTCAGTTTCAGGGCGAACTTCTTCACCTGCCCGCCCTTCGTCACCTCGACCGCGTACCCGTCCGCGGTCGGGGTGCGGGCGTACGCCTCGGCCCCGTCGACCCCCCACCCGCCGACCGCCCGGGCCAGCGCGCCGGGGTTGAAGTCGTACCCCCGGTCCTTGTCCTGGCCGAACGGCTCGGCCCGGGCCGCCCGCAGCCGCGGGGTGATCGCTGCCGCCACCAGCGGCAGCCGGTCGTCCCGCGACGGGGCCTGGTCGCCGGCCGTCACCGCATCCAAGAAGGCCAGCGCCGCGAACTCCTTCGCCGCCTCCTCCGGACTCCCGCCCTTGAGGTCGGCGGTCTTGGCGGTCCCCAGCCCGAACCAGTCCACCTTCCACCCGCCGGCGGCCGGGGCCAGCCGGACGAGGTAGCGGCCGGCCCCGGTGTTGGACGACCCGGCGAACACGGCCGGGCCGCCGGCCGCGTACCCGGTCGGCGGGCCGACGGCGGCCAGGTAGCCGGTCGCCCGGAGCAGCCACCCGCCGGCGGCCGTCGGGCTGTACCCCTGGTCCTTGTCGGCCGCGAACGTGACCGGCTTGCCGATCACCTTGAGGAAGTCGGGGGTCAGCCGGGGCAGGAGCGGGGCCATGCCGGCGTCGGTGCCGACGGCCGCCCGGAGGTCGGCGACGAACGTCTCGGCCGCCCGCTGGGCCGGGTCGGTCGGGCCGACCGGCCCGGGGCCGCCGGCCGGGGCTTTCGGCGAGGCGACGCCCTGGGGCGCG
>JAIEQO010000312.1 GCA_019747655.1 Gemmataceae bacterium
CGGCCGGCCTGCTCGCCGGCGGGGGCGGCGTCGCTGCGGGCGGGGCCGCCCCGCTTATGCCCCACCCCCCCGACGCCCTCCCGCCCGGGGCCGTCGCCCGGCTCGGCAACACCCGCTTCTGGCACCAGGCCGAGTCGGGCAATCCTGGGGTCAACGACCTCGCCTTCTCGCCGGACGGCCGCCACCTGGCCGCCCTCGGCTTGCAGGACAGCCACCTCAGCCTTTGGGACGTTCGGTCCGGGGCCCTCGTCCGCAAGTGGCAGGCCGACGAAGCCGACCGCGGTGGGGAGGTCGCCTTCTCCCCGTGCGGCCGGTTCCTGGCCGTCGGCAGCGACGACGGGTTGCGGCTCTGGGACCCCTTCGCCGGCCGGCTGGTCCGGGTGTTCCACACCGCCTCCGATCACACCTCGACCAGCGTCCAGGGCATCTCCTTCTCGCCGGACGGCCGGCACCTCGCGGCGGCCCTCTGGCGTGGGGCCATAGACGTCTACGCCGTTACGACCGGCGAGCGGGTCGCCAGGCTCGAAGCGGACCCCCACCCGCTCCCCGAAGCCCCTGCCTGGGAGCGGGCCGACGTGTTCTACACCGTCGCCTTCTCGCCCGACGGCTCCCGGCTCGCCGCCGGCGGGAGTTCGGAGGTCTACCACGACGTTCAGGGCGAGGAGGCGGAACGGCTCCAGCGACAACTCGCGGCCAAGCACGGCCACAGCGGCTCGACGGGCTGGGGCGAGAAGACCTACGTCAGTGAGTCCCGCGGCCGGCTCTACGTGTGGGAGTGGCCGGCCGGCCGGCGGGTCGCCAAGCTCGACGGTCACGAGTTCCTCGTCAACGTGGCGCGGTTCGCACGGGACGGCCGGCTGTTGTCCGCGGCAATCGACGGCGCCGTGTGGGCGTGGGACATCGGCACCGGCCGGCGGGTCGATGAGCTGCGGCCGTCCGCCGGGCGACCGCACCGGAGCGCCGCGGCGGTCACAACCGACGGCCGGTTCCTCCTCGACTCCCGCCCCGGCCGGCTCGAACTGCTCGACGCGGTGACGGCCGAACCGGTCCGTGCGTTCCCGGTCGGCCCCGGGTGGGGCGGGTGGGTGAACCTGGCCGTGTCGGCTGATGCCCGGTGGGTGGCGGCTGCGGCCCAGAACGGGCGGTTCCGGCTCTGGGACGCCGGCACCGGCGGGGAACTGTCGCCGCCGGACCGGCACACCGACTGGGTCCAGGCGGTCCGGTTCGTGGCCGCCGGCCGACAGGTCGTCACCGCCAGCCGCGGCGAGGTCATGCTGTGGGACGCGGACAGCGGCCTGCGGGTCGGGGGCGTGGAACTCGACGGGTGGGGCCGGCCCGAAACCTTCGCCGTCTCGCCCGACGGGGGGCGGGCCGCGATGTCGCTCCGCCGCGACCGCGGGCACCGCGAGCCGCCGGCCGAGTCCCTGGCCGTCTGGGACTGGTGGGTTGCGAAGGTTCGGGAGTGGGATGTGGCCGGGGTGAGCGCCGCCGCGTGGCTGCCGGACGGCCGGCTCGCACTCGGGACGACGGCCGGGGTCGTGCAATGGCTCGACCCGGCCGGCGGGACCCGCGGCACCCTACTCGACGGGCCGGCCGCCGTCCTTCACCTTGCCGTCTCCCCCGACGGCGGGCGGCTGGCCGGGCTCGGCGCGGGACCGGTCGTATTCGTCAGCGACCTGCCGGGGACCGGGCGGCCGCGCGTCCTACCGGTCGTGGTCGACCCGCCGTCCCGGCAGAACGCTTGGCGGGCTACCGGCCGGGTGACGTGGTCGCCGGACGGCCGGCGGGTTGCCGTCGCCTTTAGCTACGGCCCGGTCTGCGCCGGCCCCACCGACGCGGCGGAACTACCGCAGGTGTTCGAGGCACCGTGGCGGAACCCCGGCGGGCTGACGGAACTCGCGGCCGCCTTCGGCCCGGACGGCCGGTTGCTCGCCGTCGGCTCGGACAGCGACGTGAACGAGAAGGAATACACGGTTCGGGTCTGGGACGCGGCGACCGAGCGGGAGTTGTGGGCGTCCCCGCCCCAGGAGCGGCCGGTTGCGGCGTTCGACCTCAGCCCCGATGGCCGCCGGCTGGTGTCCGGGGGCTGGGACGCGACGGCGCTCGTGTGGGGAATCGGAGACCCCGAAGGGGTTAGCGGGCGATCAGCAAATCTGACTTGACAAGTGTTTAGTAACAGTGTAGGGTAAGTATGTCCAACCCGATCGGCCACCATGCCGCCGGGTGGCGGACGGTTTGGGCGGCCGGCAACGGGATTACCCACCGTGGCGGGATGCGGTCACGGTCGCGAGAAACCCCAAGTCCCGACCGGACGGTAAGTTGGGTCCGAAAAATGAGCCGACCGTGGCGGGGTGGGTAGCCGAAAAGAGCGTAACCAATTGCAGCAAGTAACCGCCCCGACTCGGTTTACGGCGAACGGAGCGAGGGCGACAAATCCGAAGGGGGGAGGGGGTGGTGGCCTCCGCCCGGGTGCGACGGCTCAAACCTTGAACACGTCCTTGACGTTGTCCCGCAACAGCCGGGTGCCGAGGGCGACGGCGTCGGCCTCGGAGAACAGCCCCGGCCGGACGTACTCGTCGGCCAGCACGTTCGCCAGCACCCGCCGGTACATCGCGTACTTCGGCAGGACGAACTCCAGCTTGTAGGCGTCGCTGTAGTACCCGACCAGCTTCGTCTTGGGCACCGCCTGGAGGCGCTCCGTCAGGTCCTTGCGGATGTAGGCCGGGACGTTCGAGTACCACCAGTGCCCCAGCGGCACGACGTTCGGGAACAGCCACGAGTAGGCGACCAGCTCCTGGTTCTGGCCGCTGGTCAGGACCGACACCGGGAACGTCACCTCGGGGAAGGCGTTGAACACCCGCCGGTACTGGATCAGGCTGGTCCGCTGGTCGAACAGGTCCTGCCCCTGGTACACACCATTAATGTAAACCCTGCGGTTCACCCCGATCATCAGGTCGAACGGCAGCTTGAAATCCCGGCACAGCTCGGCGACCAGCCAGAAGATGCCGGGGGCGAGGTCCCGGCCGTCGTGGAACCGGAACTGCTCGTAGAAGAACTCGTCGTCGTAGTGGGCCGGCTCGAAGTCCGGCGGCAGCGAGATGGCGCAGGCCTTCGCCCCCTTGCGGGTGAAGTGCAAGAAGACTCCGGCCAGGGCCTTGCGGAGGGTCGCCGCGTCCTCCACCCGGATGCCGGTCGCCTTGTAGAGGCGGTCGCGGGTCTCGGCCCGGTCGAGGTGGAAGACGAGGGCGTCGGTCCGCAGGCAAGGGACGTAGACCGAGGTGTCGAAGTTCTCCAGCGGGTCGTCGAACTCGTTGGTCAGGAACACCTTCTCCAGCTTCGTCTTGGCGACGACCTGCTTCTCCCAGTCCGCTTGCCCGAACGTCTTCTCGGCCGCGTCGAACAGTCGGTCGGCGTCGCCGGCGGTGATCCGCCGGCCGTCGAACCCGAGGAACGTCCGGGCGATGTCCAAGAGCCAGCCGTACTGGGCGGTGTTGTCGAACCGGTCGAGGTGGCGGACGATCGCCCGGACCCGGTCGCGGGGCGGGACGGCCGGGTCGAGCGGGCCGTGGCCCATGCCCGCGGAGTGGGCCAGCTCGGTGTAGTAGTGGTAGCCGTGCAGGTCGTCGAGCGACTTCGCGGCCGGCTTCAGGGGATCGATGTGCGAGTGCGGGTCGATCAGCGGGACGGCGGCGAGGGCGTCGGTCAGGTCGGTGACGAGCGCGTCGGCCGGCATGTCGGCGTTCCCCCGGGCGGACTTTACCGATTCTTCCCCCGGTACGTCTTACCACGGGTTGGAGAAATTACAAACCGCCGCGGGTGAACGGGGACGGGCAGAGAAGGCGGAGCCGCACGATGAACGCAGAAGAACAAATCCGATCAAGAGTTGGGTCGGATCGGCGTCGATCGTGCGGCCGGTCCCGCCCCGGTTGGCACGGCCGGTGCTTTCCTCACAACCGTCCGCGGCGAGCTTCCCCCAAGTGAGCTGCGGGTCGGTGCCGGGCCGCGACGGCGAGCCTTCCCCCAAGGCGAGCCGATCCCCCAAGACGCGGCCCGACGCCGAGTTTGAGTCCGAAGGCCGATGCCTCCTTCCCCCGAGGCCCGGCCGCGGGAGAGAGTTCCCCCCTCTCCCGGACAGGTCGAACCGCACGTCCGTACCCCCGTCCCCCCGCATCCTCCCCCCGCGCCTCCGCCGTCCCCCACGGCGGAGGCCCTCTTTTCCAGAGTGTCAACGGACAGAGGACAGAGGACAGAGGACAGAGGACAGAGGACAGAGGACAGAGGACAGAGGACAGAGGACAGAGGACAGAGGGTAGGGTGGTTAGCGAGCCGCCAGAAGGAAGGGGTGGGGATTGTTTAGCATCGCCCCTAGCATCCGGCGTACCTCGTCGTTCTGACCGACCAAGTCGCGGTGTTCCTCGGCCGTCATGAACCCGCAGTCGCGTGCAAAGTCCAGTGCGGTGTCGGTCTCGTTCGCCTCCCCGTCGCTGTCGGTCAGCTTGCTGATGAAGTGGTTCTCGTACCGCCGCTTGGCCCACGCCTCCCGCAGGTTGAGAGCCACGGACCGTGACGACCGACGAATCTGGCTTACCAGCGCGAACCGCTCCTCCGTCGGGAATCGTAGGGTCAGCCGGTAGACCGCCATCGCCAGCGCGTACGCCTTCTGGTACACGACAAGGTCTTTCGCGGATTGAATGATCATGGGCGTCTCCGTTCTGTGTTTCTCTTCTGTCTTCTGTCCTCTGTCTTCTGTCTTCTGTCCTCTGTCCTCTGTCCTCTGTCCTCTGTCCTCTGTCCTCTGTCCTCTGTCTTCTGTCCTCTGTCCTCTGTCCTCTGTCCTCTGTCCTCTGTCCTCTGTCCTCTGTCCTCTGTCTTCTGTCTTCTGTCCTCTGTCCTCTGTCTTCTGTCTTCTGTCCTCTGTCCTCTGTCCTCTGTCCTCTGTCCTCTGTCCTCTGTCCTCTGTCCTCTGTCCTCTGTCCTCTGTCCTCT
>JAIEQO010000031.1 GCA_019747655.1 Gemmataceae bacterium
GCCGGGGGCCCGCGGGGGGGGGGGGGGGGGTGGGGGGGGGGGGGGGGGGGGGGGGGGTCGACCGCGGCCGACTTCGCGGCCGTCGGCGGCCGGCTCGTGTTCACCGCCCCCGACGGGCCCGGGCGGAAGCTGTGGGCCAGCGACGGGACGGCCGCCGGCACGAAGGAGCTGGCGGCCCTGAACGCCGGCTCGGGGTACTGGGGGCCGGGCTCGACGGCCCGGGGGCTGGTGGTCGCCGGCGGGAAGGCGTACTTCGCCGCCCGGGACGACCGCGGGCTGCAACTCTGGGCGACCGACGGGACGGCGGCCGGGACCAAGCGGGTGTCGAACCTCGCCGGCCCGGCGGCCCCGTGGGGCGGCCCGGCCGACCCGCAGGTGACGGGCATCACCGCCGCCGGGGCGAAGGTCTACTTCACCGCCATCGACGCGGCCGCCGGGCCGCAGTTGTTCGTCAGCGACGGGACGGCCGGCGGGACCAGGAAGGTGACCAACCTCCGGTCGGTGACGGCCGCCGGCACCCTCCCGACCCCGCCGGCGGCCGGGCTGGCGGTCGGCGACAAGCTCCTGTTCGCGGCCGACGACGGCGAGCACGGCCGGGAGCTGTGGGTGACGGACGGGACGGCCGCCGGGACCAAGATGGTCCAGGACATCGGGGCCGGGACGGCCGGCGGGGTGGGCGTCGGGTACATCCCGGGGCTGGTCGGGGCGGTGGTCAACGGCCGGGTGGTGTTCGCGGCCGACACCGGGAAGACCGGGGCCGAGCCGTGGTCGGTCCCGCTGGTCGACCTCGGCATCTCCGCCCCGACGCCGCCGGCCCCCGGGCCGAAGCCCGCCGTCACGGCGGTGCTCAAGGTCAGCGCGACCGAGGGGACGAAGGGGCTGTTCACCCTCGGGCGGGTGAACCTGCCGGCCGGGCCGGTCTACCGGGTGTGGGTCTCCTGGGGCGACAAGGAGGTGTCGGCCGGGACCCTGACCCGGGCGGCCGCCGGCGGGACGGCGTGGGTCGTCACCGGGTCGCACCTCTACGCCGCCCCGGGGGCGTACAAGGCCCAGTTCCGGGTGACGGCCGACAACAAGACGGTGCTCACGGCCGACACCACGGCGGCGGTGGCCGACGCCCGGTTCTACGTCGGCCGGACGGCCGAGCGGGCGGTGGCCGGGCGGAAGTACCTCGGCCCGGTGGCCACCATCCAGGATTTGAACCCGAACGGGAAGGCGTCCGACTTCACCGCGACGATCGACTGGGGCGACGGAACGACCTCGGCCGGGACGGTCCGCAAGACCGCCGCCGGGCGGTTCGAGGTGGTCGGCGACCACACGTTCGCGGCCCCGGCCCGGCGGACGGTGACGGTGACGATCAAGTCGAACGGCGGGGTGACGGCGACGGCCCAGTCGCTGGTCGCGGTCGACGCGGCCCGCCCGCCGCGGGTGTGACGGGGTGCCGGGGTGCGCGGCGGCCGCGCACCCATCTGCGCAAAGTTGTCCATTCGCCGAATTTTTCCCACCCGCCCCAAACTTCCCGCTGTGCCCGTTCCGGACATGAGCTAGAGTGGAGGCATTCATCCCGGTTGATGGACGACCGGGTAGCGAAGGTCAATCCAACCGGGCTAAGACGGACCTGCCCGGCCCCGCCTCCCGGGAGCCCCCGCGGTGCTCCACCTCTTCGACGCCTCCCCCTTCGTCCCCCGGTGGGCGTGCGGGAACTGGCCGGCCTGGCTCGGCTGGCTGTTCATCGCGTCCGACGTGGCCATCTGGCTGGCCTACCTGGGCATCCCGGTCCTGCTGGTGGTGATCGCCCGCCGCCGCCCGGACCTGCCGTTCCGCCGGCTGTTCTGGATGTTCGGGCTGTTCATCGTCGGGTGCGGGACGACCCACCTGCTCGACGCGGTCATGTTCTACTGGCCGGGGTACGGGGTCGCCGGCTTGGCCCGGGTGGTGACCGCGGCCGCCTCCTGGGGCACCCTGCTGCTGTTGCTCCCGGCCGTCCCCCACATCCTCCGGCTGCGGCCGGGCGAGGAACTGGAGCGGGAGGTGACCGAGCGGCGGAAGGCGGAGGACGCCCTGCGGCGGGCGAACGACACCCTGGCCGCCCGGGTGGCCGCCCGGACGGCCGACCTGGAGAAGGCCAACGCCGAGCTGGAGCGGACGTCCGGGCTGTTGCGGGCGGTGGCCGAGGAGGTCCCGGTCGCCCTGTACGTCAAGGACCGGGCCGGGCGGTACCTGCTGTTCAACCCGGCCGCCGGCCGGTTCGTCGGCCGCCGCCCGGAGGAGGTGATCGGGCTGACCGACGCCGACCTGTTCGACCCGGCCGGGGCCGCGGTCATCGCCGCCCGGGACCGGCGGGTGATGGAGACCGGGGCGGCCGAGACCGAGGAGGAGGTGCTGACCGCCGCCGGCGTCACCCGGGTGTACCTGGCCACCAAGGCCGCCTACCGGGACCCGGCCGGGCGGGTGATCGGGGTCCTCGGGGTGTCCCGGGACGTCACCGACCGGAAGCGGGACGACGAGGCCCGCCGGGCCGAGGCCGAGCGGTTCGAGAAGCTGGCCGCCGTCGCCCCGGGGGTGCTCCACTCGTACCGGCTCCGCCCCGGCGGGGCGGCCGACTTCCCGTACGCCAGCCCGACCGCGGCCGCCCTGCTCGGGCTCGGGCCGGCCGACCTGGCCGCGTTCGCCGCCCGGCCGGCCGACTTCCTCCACCCGGACGACGTCCCCGGGGTGGCCGAGGCGGTCGCCGCGTCGGCCCGCGACCTCGCCCCGTTCGCCGCCGAGTACCGGCTCCGCCACCCGGCCCGGGGGGAGGTGTGGGTCGAGTGCCGGTCGGCCCCGGTCCGGGAGCCGGACGGCACCCTGGTCTGGCACGGGTTCCTGACCGACGTGACCGCCCGGAAGCGGGCGGAGGAGGAGCTGCGGGCCAGCGAGGGGCGGTTCCGGGCGGTGGTCGAGGCCGCCCTCGACTGCGTCATCGCCATCGACCGCGGCGGGCGGGTGGTCGAGTTCAACCCGGCCGCCGAGCGGACCTTCGGGTACGCCCGGGCCGAGGTCGTCGGCCGGGACCTGGCCGGGCTGATCATCCCGGCCGGGGCCCGGGCCGCCCACGACGCCGGCATCGCCCGGTTCCTGGCCACCGGCGAGTCCCGCATCCTGAACCAGCGGCTGGTCGGGCTCCCGGCCCTCCGCAAGGACGGGACCGAGTTCCCGGCCGAGCTGACCGTCGTCCCGATGGGCCCACCGGCCGACCCGGTGTTCGTCGCCTTCCTCCGGGACATCACCGACCAGAAGCGGGCCGAGGACGACCTGCGGCGGAGCGAGAAGCGGTACCGGTCGCTGGTCTCGGCCACCACCCAGACGGTCTGGACGGCCGGCCCGGGCGGCGGGCTCACCTCGATCGACGGCGGGGCCGAGTTCATCCCCGACCCGGCCGATCGGGCGTCCCCCCCGGCCTGGGAGGCGATCACCCACCACGACGACCGGGGCCGGGTGGCCGACGCCTGGCGGGCCGCCCTCGCCCGGGAGGAGCCGTTCGAGGTCGAGTACCGGCTCCGCCGGGCCGACGGGGAGTGGCGGCAGGTCGCCGTCCGGGCCGTCCCGGTCCCGGACGGGGCCGGCCGGGTCGAGGAGTGGGTCGGCCTGACCGAGGACGTGACCGACCGCCGGCGGCTGGAGGACCAGTACCGCCAGGGGCAGAAGATGGAGGCGGTCGGGCGGCTGGCCGGCGGGGTCGCCCACGACTTCAACAACCTGCTCACGGTCATCAACGGGAACGCCGAGCTGGTCCTCGAGTTCCTCCGCCCGGACGACCCGGCCCGGGCCCTGGTCGAGGATGTCCGCCGGGCCGGCGACCGGTCGGCCGGGCTGACCCGCCAGCTCCTGGCGTTCAGCCGGCGGGAGGTGGTCGCCCCCCGGGTGCTCGACCCGAACGCCGTCGTCCGCGACCTGGAGCGGATGCTCCGCCGGGTGATCGGGGAGGACGTGCGGCTGGAGGCGGCCCTTTGCCCGGACGCCGGCCACGTCCGGGCCGACCGCGGCCAGCTCGAGCAGGCCGTCCTGAACCTGGTGGTCAACGCCCGGGACGCGATGCCGACCGGCGGGACGCTGACCGTAGCCACCCGGGCGGCCGAGGTGAACGGCCGGCCGCTCCCCGGGGCTCCGGCCGTCCCCCCGGGGGGGTACGTCGTCCTGACGGTCCGGGACACCGGCTGCGGGATGACCGACGAGGTCCGGGCCCGGGTGTTCGAGCCGTTCTACACCACCAAGGGGGTCGGCCAGGGGACCGGGCTGGGGCTGGCGGTGGTCCACGGGGTCGCCGAGCGGGCCGGCGGGGGGGTGGCGGTCGAGTCGGCCCCAGGGGCCGGGTCGGCGTTCCACGTCTACCTGCCGCGGGTGAACGACCCGACCCCGCCGCCGAAGTCCCGGTCGGCCCTGCTGGAGGCCCCGCGAGGGACGGAGACGGTCTTGCTGGTGGAGGACGAGGCGGCCGTCCGGACCCTGTCCCGGGCGGTCCTGGAGGGTGCGGGTTATACGGTGGTGGAGGCGGTCGACGGGGCCGACGTGGACCGGGCCCTGGCGGAGCACGGGGGGCCGGTCGACCTGGTGGTGACGGACGTGGTGATGCCGGGGGCGAGCGGGCCGGCGGTGGCCGCCCGGGTGCGGGAGGCCTACCCCGGGGCGCGGGTCCTGTTCGTCAGCGGGTACACGGATGACTCGGTGGTCCGGCACGGGGTCGAGCGGGCGGCGGTCGACTTCCTCCAGAAGCCGTTCACCCCGGGGGTCCTGGCCCACACGGTCCGGGCCGTCCTGGACCGCCCGGCGGCCGTCCCGGCCGGGGTGTGACCGGGACGCCCCCCCGCCGGGTCGGCTCAGGCGACCGGCCGGCGGAACCGACGGACGACCGCCCCGGACGCCATGCACCCGAGCGCCATCATCCCGACCGTCGCCGGCTCCGGGACGGCGGCCGCCGGGGCGAGGATGGTCACCTGCCCGTTCCCGGACTGG
>JAIEQO010000713.1 GCA_019747655.1 Gemmataceae bacterium
GGGCATCGCGGACTCCGCCCCGGCCACCCGGTCCCGCCGCCGACATCGGACGCCGGCGGGCCGGTTGCTCGCCGGGGGTTCGTCACCCGCCCTGGTCGCGGAGCATCCCGAGGGCCAGCCGCAGGCCGTCGGGGTCCCGCCCGGCGTAATGGGCCCGGAGCCGCCCGCGGGGGTCCGGGACGACCACCCGCAGGGCGGCCAGCAGGTCGGGCAGGTGGTCGTCGTTCACGGCGGCGGCCGCTTCCACCGCCGCCAGCAGTTCCGGTTCGACCCCCGTGGCGGCCGGCCCGTACCGGCCCAGGGCGGCCGCCGCCGCCCGTACCACGTCCGGGTTCCCGTCCCGCAGGTTCTTCGCCAGCGCCGGGACGACCTCGGCCGGGTCGCCCCCGACCCCGCGCAGCGCCTCGGCGGCCGCCACCCGGATCGCCGGGGTCGCGTACCAGGCCGCCTGGATCAGCCGGGGGACGGCCGCGGCCGCCGCCGGGCCGAACGCCGCGAGGGTCCGGACCGCCTCCTCCCGGACGCCCTCGTCCTTGTCCCCCAGACACCGCTCGACCGCCGGCAGCACCCCGTCCGCGGGCAGCCCGTGCTCGACCACGTCCCACAGGGCGTCCAGCCGGACGGTCGGGCTGCGGTCGCCGAGCCGGTCGGCCACGTCGGCCGGGGTCGGCGGCCCGGGCGGGGGCCCGGCCGTGTCCGGCCCGAACAGGGTGTCGCCGGTCCGGCCGAGGTAGCGGAGCCCGGCCCACAAGGTCTCGCGGGCGTCCGGCCGGAGGTCGGCGGCCCACGCCGGCCGGTCCTCCCCGCGGGCGTGGGCGAACACGGCCAGGGCGTACCCGAGGACGACCGACGACAGGTAGCCCTGCTTCGAAATCTGGAACCACTCCAGGTTCCCGTCGTGCCAGGCCTTCGACCGGACGGTGGCGTTGGCCCCGAAGACGCCGACCCCCAGGAACACCGGCAGGAGGTCGGTCACGAGTTCGTGGTCGGGGGCGTCGGCGGTCAGGTGCCCGCCCTTGAGCAGGAGTTCGTGGGCCAGCTCGTGGGCGAGGGTGGCCAACAGCCACGCCGGGTCGGCGAGCTGGGACCGGGCGACCAGGATCACCGACCGGGCCCGCTGCTCGTACAGGCCGACGGCCCCGGGCATCCGGTCGTCGTCGGCCACCTCCAGCCGGACGGCCGCCGGGTCCACCCCTCGGCGTCGTAGGGGTCGGGGAAGAATTCGGGGGTGGGGCGGACGACCACGGCCCGGCGGAGCCGGTCGGCCCCGAACCGGCCGGCCAGCCACCGCATCCGCCGCTCGACCCACGCCTTGTCGACGGTCCCGACCGGGCACCGCGGGAACAGCCAGCCGAGCATGGGCGATCCTCCGAGAACCCGATCTACCACTCATCCGCCCAGGCGGGTGCCGGGCCGCGGGCGGGTTCGTCGTCCCCGAGCCGGACCTCCGACACGACCGTCCCCGGCCGGTCCGGCTTCTGCACCCGGAGCCGGCCGTCCCACGTCGCCACCAAGAGCCGGCCGGCCGCGTCCCAGTCGGCCCACTTCACGCCGGCCAGCGGCCACGACTCCCGGCCCCGGGTCAGGGTGTAGCCCGAGTCGGCCGGCGGCCAGTGGTTGGGTAACTCGCGGAAGGCCGCGAACTTCCCCCGGACCGACAGCACCGCGGGCCGGTCGCCGACCGGGCACGGCTTCTCCATCACCACGTCACGGGCTTGGTCCCAGCCGTCGTCGTCGGCCCGGGGCGGGGTGTCGGCCGACTCCTGCCAACCCCGCCGCCGCTCGACCGCGAACTGGGCCGCCCTGGTCCAGCCCAGGCTGTACCGCGCCCGCAGCGGGCCGGCATCGCCGACCGTCGGCGGTCCCCTGTCCCAGACCGCGGTATCGGTCCGGAAGTGTGCCCCCCGGCTGTACGTCCCGCTCTCCCCCCAAGCCGCGAGGGCCTTGAGCCACGGCAGCCGGGAGACGGCGGTGTACGTTTCGCCGGCGGCCCAGTCGGAGCCGGGCTTGAGGGCGAAGTAGGCGAAGTACCGGCCGTCCGGCGACAGGTCGCACCGCTGGGGGTAGAGCCGGCCGCGGAACCAGGCCCCGGGCTCGTACCGGCCGGCGGTCGGATCCCACCGGCCGACCCGCCACCACCCCCGCGGCCGCCGCTCGACCACGGCCACCACCCCGGCCGCCGGGGCTGTGATGCCGAAGAGCCGCGGGAATGGGGCCGACTCGTCCACGCCCACGGCTCCGGTTCAAGCCATCAGCCAATCGACCGGCAGCCGCCAGCCGGGGGCGGCGGGTTCGGCGTCGGCCTCCTGGCCGGGGCCGAAGGTCGTCGGGTGGGTCGGGTCGGCGGCGGTGTACTTCGTGACCGTCCCGGCCTCCGGGTCCACGTCCCAGACCACGAGCGTCCCGGCCAGGAAGTAGTCCTCGCGCTTGGCGGCCATCTCCTGTTCGGCCGCCGGGCCGTAGTCGTTCTCGCTCCGCACTTCGGCCGCGAAGTCGGGAGGGCCGTCGGCGAACCTCATCGAATCGGGCGGGATCGGGCCGGTGAAGTACGAGGCGTCCGGCGAGAACGACTCCCGCCCGGACGGCAGTTCCGGCACGCGGAAGCCCATCCCGTCGGTGTAACAGTTCCCGCCGCGACCGGACTCGGCGTAGTCGCACAGCCGGCGGTAGATCCGACCGGCGATCTGATTCGGGCGATGACCGACGGCCATATAGCGGACGACCCTCCCGCCGATCAGCTCTGCCTTCCCGTCGACCCGCATCAGGTCGTCGATTGTCGCCCGCGGCGTCGGCGGGGGCAAGACGGTGCTCATCCGGCTCCTCCTGGCGGTCCAGCCACCACGGTAACGCCCGGCGAGGCCGGCCGCAACCGCGGGGGCCGCCCCCTACGACCCGCCCAACTTCCCGCCCGATCGGACCGGCTTTTCCTCCGCGCCGCGCAACCGCCTGGCCGGCCGGCATCCCATCGGCGGATACCAGGGTCAGGGTCAACCGGATCAACCAGTCCGGCCGGGGGGTTCCCAGGAACCCTTGCACGGCCGGAACGGAGGCGGTATACCCCCGCGACCCAGGTTGCCAGGACACCCGGAGTCGGCCCGGCCGCCGGATCGGCCGCCCACCGCCCAACCCCCGGGGCCGCCGGAACACCCCCACGGACGGGCGGGCAGCAGAGGACGGACCCCCATGCTCCAGAAGCGACTCGGCCAGGACCGCGAGGAGGCCGACGACGGCCCGGTCGTGGCCGAAACCCTCCGGGCGGTCGCCGCCCACCACCACCAGAACGCCGCCCCCCCGAAGGACGAGGAGAAGATGTCCATCTTCTGGCGGGTGTTCGGAGGGACCATCCTGAGCATCGTCGCGCTCGTCTCGATCACCCTTTACAACAACCTCCAGTCCGGGATCACCGAGCTGCGGGCCGAACTCGCCCGGGAGCGGGAGGCCAACGCCACCCTGGCCAAGAAGGACGACCTGGACAAGGAGCGGGAGGCCCGGGCCCTGTTCGCCAAGAAGGACGACCTCGACAGCCGGATGACCAAGCAGTACGAGCGGATCCGGGCGATCGAGGGCCAGAAGGCCGACCTGGAGGGGCTGCGGGAGCGGGTGGCCGGTAACGCCGCCGCGGTCGAGGCCGTCCGGCGGGACACCGGGGCGGCCGTCGAGGCGGTCAAGAAGGAGACGGCCGGGCTGGAGCTGCTGCGGGAGCGGGTGGCGGCGGTCGAGGCGGTGAAGAAGGAGGTGGCCGGGCTGGACGCCGTCCGGGAGAAGCTGGCCGCCCTGGCGGCCGACCTGAAGGCCGCCCGGGAGGAGGTCGGCACGGTCCGCCGGGAGATCGACAACAACAAGGCGGCCGACGCCGAGCGGAAGGCGTTCCGGGACATCCAGGCGAAGCAGTTCGAGGACACGGTCAAGGAGCTGCAGCGGGGCGTCCAGGAGTGCCGGGAGAAGCTGGCCCGGCTGGAGGGGGCGGGGGCCCAGCCGGTGGTCGGGCCGCCGGCCCCGAAGACGGCCCGGGGGCCGGCCCCGAAGGCCGGGCCGGGGGAGGTCAAGCCGGCGTCCGGGACGGACAAGGACGGCAAGGCGGCCCCGGCCGGCGGGACCAAGCCCGGCCCGGACGAGGACGAAGGCTGATTGGCTTGGCGAGCGGGGGGCGTGAGCCCCCTGTTTCTTGGCGAACCCCGAGCGTCAGCGAGGGGGTGACACACCCGCTCCCTCACGGTCGCGGTTCGCCCGGAAGAACAGGGGGCTCACGCCCCCCGCTCGCCGAGCACGTCGCGTTTCGCTGGCGCCCGGCGGCCGCCGGGCCTACAATGCCCCTTATGGAACGGCTCAACAAGTACCTGGCCCACGCCGGGATCGGGTCCCGCCGGCACTGCGACGGGCTGATCGCCGCCGGCCGGGTCAAGGTGGACGGCGTCCCCGTCTCCGACCTCGGGCTGAAGATCAACCCGGAGGCCCACAAGGTTTCCGTGGACGACCACCCGGTCAAGTCCGAGAAGCCGGTCTACTGGGCGGTGAACAAGCCGGTCGGGGTGCTCTGCACGAACGACGACCCGGACGGCCGGCCGCGGGCCATCGACCTGTTGCCGCACGTCGAGCAGCGGGTGTACACGGTCGGCCGGCTGGACGAGGCCAGCGAGGGCCTGCTGCTGATGACCAACGACGGGGAGCTGGCCTTCCACCTGACCCACCCCCGGTACGGCATCCCGAAGACGTACCAGGTGCTGGTGGCCGGGAAGCCGTCGCCGGCCGACATCCAGAAGATGATCGACGGGGTCTGGATCAGCGACGGGAAGGTCCGGGCCCGGGAGGTCCGGCGGCTCAAGCCGCAGGGCGACGGCACCTGGCTGCGGATCGTCCTGACCGAGGGGAAGAACCGGGAGGTCCGGCGGATGCTGGCCGGGCTCGGGCACAAGGTCATGAAGCTGCGGCGGCTGGCGATCGGCCCGGTCCGGCTGGACAAGCTGCCGAAGGGGAAGGCCCGGCGGGTGAGCGAGCCGGAGATGGCCGAGCTGCG
>JAIEQO010001041.1 GCA_019747655.1 Gemmataceae bacterium
CCCGAACTGATCCCCGCGGTCCGGGGCCGGGCTGGTCAGGGTGGCCGCCAGCTTCCCGGTGGCCAGGTCGACGACGTACACGGCCCCGGCGTTCTCCACCCCGCCCGGGTCGGCCAGCGGGGCCCCGACGACGGCCCGGCCGCCGCCCGCGGCGACCGCCTGGCCGAACCAGTCGTAGGGGGTCGGGGCCGGGTTGGCGAAGGTGGTGAGCAGGTCGCCGAAGGCCGGGGCGGGCCGGGCCACGGCCGCGAACAGGTCGACTTCCAGCAGCGTGGCCGGGACGAGGCGGTCCTCGAGCGGCTCGACCCGGAGGCGGGACGGGCGGCGGGCGGGGCGGGTGCAGGCGGCCATCGGACGACCTCGACCGGGGGTTCCGGCCGGGGTCTCGTGCCGAGCGTCGGCGGCGGCCCCCCGGCCCTACCCCGTGTTGCAGGGGCGGGCCGGGAAACACGACAGGAAAAATCGCCCGCCCCCGCCGGTGTCGCATCGGTCTCCCCCTCTCCCCGCGGGGGAGGGGGCCGGGGGGTGGGGTCCGGGCATCACCCGACGAAGACGCCGTTGGCCAGGACCGACCGGGCGAACGGGTCGAGGTCCTGGAAGGCCGCCGGCTCCCCGCCCCGGCCGACGTCCCGGCCGAGGTACACCCGGACCCCGGCGGCCGTCCGCTCCCCGCTCCCGGCCACCACGTCCGCCTTCCCGTCCCCGTCGGCGTCGGTCGCCCCGACCCGCACCCCGTCCCGGTCCCGGTCGTCCCCGGCGACGTAGAAGTTGGCCACCGGGGCGGCCTGGGCCCCGGCCACGTCGCCGGCCGCGACCATCTTGCCGCTCAGCACGAACACCCGCGGGGCCCCGCCGGGCCCGCCGCCGAAGATCAGGTCGGCGAACCCGTCCCCGTCCACGTCCCCGGCCGCCACGAACGCCCCGTACCGGAGGGTCTGCACGTCCGCCCCGTTGAACGCGAAGAAGTCGGCCACCAGCCGCGTGGGCGTGCCGAGCAGGGTCTTCCCGTCCCACAGCGCCGCCCGCGGCCCGCCCGGGAACCCGGCCGTCACCGCCAGGTCCGGGGCCCCGTCGGCGTTCACGTCCCCCAGGGCCGCCCGGCACCCGCCCCGGAAGTTGATGTCCTCGATCCCCAGGAAGTTGGCCACCCGGTCGACCGCCCCGCCGGCCCGCAGGGCGAACGCCACCACCCGCGGGCCGCCCAGGAAGTCGGGGGTCAGGACGATTTCGGCCCTCCCGTCCCCGTCCAGGTCGGCGGCCGTCACCAGCCCGCCGCCGGTGAAGTCCTCGCTCCCCTCGAACGGGGCCCGGGGCGGGACCAGGACGGTCGCGTTGTCCTTGCCCGAGACGACCGCGAACCGGGTCGGGGCCCCCGGCCCGGTGACCATCACCGCGTCCCCGTACCCGTCCCCGTCCACGTCCCCGACGGCGGTGCGGACGTTGGCCGCCGCCCCGAACAGCTCGGCGGTGACGGCCGGGGCCGCCTCGTACTTGCCGGTCGCCGGGGTCGGGGTGTAGACCTTCGCCCGGGCGTTCAGGCTCCCCCCGACGGCGATCGGCTGGGGGATCGGCTGGGGGATCGGCGGAGGGGGCGGCGACGTGGGCGCCTCCGCCGGGGCGACCGCCACCGTGTACTCCCGGCTGCCGGTCTCGTTCGCGTCGTCGGTGGCGGTAACGGTAAAGGTGAACGTCCCGGCGGCCGTCGGGGTGCCGCCCACCACCGCCCCGCCGTTCCCGTTGGGGGACAGGGTCAGCCCGGGCGGCAGGGCCCCGGCCGTCACGGCGAAGGAGGCCGGGACGGCTTGGGACGGGAGGGCCGCGGTGATCGCCTGGGAGTACGAGGTGCCGACCGTCCCGCCGGGCAGGGTCGGCGGGTACAGGGTCAGCGACGCGGCCCCGGCCGGGGCGACGGTGAAGGTGTACTCCCGGGCGGCGGTGCCGCCGCCGTCGGTGGTCGCGGTGAGGGTGAAGGTGTACGTCCCGGCGGCCGTCGGGGTGCCGGCCAGGAAGTTCCCCCCGGACTCGTCCCGGGTCAGGGCCAGCCCGGGCGGCAGGGCCCCGGCGGTGACGGCGACGGCGGCCCGGACCCCGACGGGGCCGTCCCGCCCCGGCTTCTGCGCGCCCACGAACCGGTTGTACGCGGCACCGACCGTGGCGGGGGGGAAGGTCTCGGGGCCCAGGGTCGGGCCGGCGACGGTGACGGTGAACTCGCGGTCGAGGGTGTACGTCCGGTTCCGCGCGGGCACCACGTCGGTCGCCCGGACGGTGAAGGCGAACGTCCCGTTCTGGGACGGGGTCCCCTCGACGGACGCCGTCACCACCCCGAAGTTGTTCGGGCCGACCGGCCGGGCCACCAGGGACAGCCCGGGCGGCAGGGCCCCGCCGACGACCGCGAACGACGCCGTCCCGGGCGACGCCCCGGTGCCGTCCGTGGCCAGGCCGGGCCCGGTGGACGAGAGGATGGCGCGGTACACGTCCCCGGCCTGGGGGCTCAGCGGGAAGGCGCCGTCGAGGGTGAGAAGCTCGCTGTTCCCCTCGACCGCCCCGAGGTCGACCCGGTCCCCCCGCACCCGGGGGCGGCCGAGCTGGTCGGTGGTCGGCGCCGCCCCGCCGAAGTTGTTGGCCGTCAAGAGGGCGTTGGCCCCGTTGTCGACCGCCGGCCCGAGCTCGACCGGCTCGGCGATCGTGAACGAGTTGGACGGCCCGACGCCGGGGGCGTTCAGCACCCCGAGGCCGGAGTCGCCGACGGCCACGGCGGCCCCGTCGACCGTTCCGCCCCGGTTGTCGACGGCCGCGGTCGTCCGGTTCGGGCCGATCCCCGTCAGGCGGGCGACCCCGCCGGCCTGGACGTTGGCGACCGGGGCGGCGCCGGCCGGCCCGGCCAGGATGCTGTTCCCGACCCGGACGACCGACTCCGGACCCTGAGCGGCGGCGAAGTTGTACACGGCCGACCCGGCCGCCTCCCCGGCCGGGTTGCCGCCGCCGGCGGTGACGGTGTTCCCGGCGAACGTGACGTTCACCAGGGTGGCCGTCCCGGCCCGCGAATACAACCCGCCGCCCCGCCCGGCCCCGCCCCCGGCGTCCGTCCCAGCATCCCCGCCCCCGGCCGCGTTCAGGGCGACCGTGGTGTTGGCGATCAGGACCGTCCCGCCGTCGTTGTACACCGCCCCGCCGAGCCCGGACCCGGGGGCGGTCGTGCCGGCCCCGCCCTGGGCGGTGTTGTTGGTCAGCCCGCTGCCGACGACCGTGACACTCCCGCCGACGGTGGCGATCGCCCCGCCGAGCCCGGACCCGCCGCCCTGTGGCCCGGCCGGCCCGCCGGCCGCCCGGTTGAAGTCGAGGGTGCTGCCGAACACCCGGACGGTGCCGCCGAGGTTGAGAATCGCCCCGCCGCGGCCGTCGGCCCCGGCCGCCCCGGTCACCCCGTACCCGGCCACGGCGACGTTCTGGAGGGTCAGGTCGCCGGCCCCGCGGACGACGAACAGCCGGGCGGAGCCCCCGCCGCGGATCGTCCTTCCGGACCCCTGGACGGTGATCGGGGTGGTGACCGCCAGGGCCGACGGGCCGTCCGCGGCGTCGCCCACTGTGACCACTCGGACATCATCGAGGGTCGGGAGGTTGATGACGATGGTGTCGGCGTCCGGGTCGGCGTTCGCCAAGCCGACGGCCTCGCGGAGGCTCCCCGGGCCGCTGTCGGCGGCGTTGGTGACGGTGAAGGTGGCCGGGGTGGTGCGGTCTTCCAGGGCCTCGGCCCGGAGGCGGGACGGGCGGCGCGCGGTGACGGACATGGTGCCCTCGGGACGTGAGTACGGGCGAGCAGTACGGCCCGGCGGCGGCACCCGCGGGCGCGCCGGTCCGCCGGCCGGGGCGAGCGGCCGGGCCGGCGGCGGGACGCCCCGGTGTCCGTCGGGCGGTACTGCCAACCAGACTAGCGAGGGTCGGACTCAGAACAGGACAAAAAAATTGGGCCGGGGCAAAAAATTCCCAACCGCCCCATCTTGCCCCGGCCGCCGCACTGTTATCCGACGTACACGCCGTCGGTTAGGGCGGCCCCGCCGAACGGAGCCAGGTCCTGGACGGTGCCGGGCTCGGCCGCCGAGGTCACGTTCCGCCCGAGGTAGACCCGCACCCGGGCCGGGCTGCCGGCCCCGCTGCCGGCCAGCAGGTCGGCCCGGCCGTCCCCGTCGGCGTCGGCCGCCCCGACCCGCACCCCGCCCCGGTCGGCCGAGTTGTTGGCCACGAAGAAGTTCGACACCGGGGCGGCCTGGGCCCCGATCACGTCGCCCGCCGAGACCAGCTTCCCGCTCAGGGCGAACACCCGGGGGGCCCCGCCCGGCCCGCCGCCGAAGATCAGCTCGCTGAACCCGTCCCCGTCCACGTCCCCGGCCGCCAGGTAGACGCCGTTGCGGAGCGTCACCGCGTCCGGCCCGGGGAATGCGAAGAAGTCGGCCACCAGCCGGGTCGGGCGGCCGCCGAGGACGGTCTTCCCGCCGAACAGGGCGACCCGCGGGCCGCCCCCGAACCCGGCCGCGACGGCCAGTTCGGGCACCCCGTCGCGGTCGACGTCGCCGAGGGCCGCCCGGCACCCGCCCCGGAAGCCCGGGTCGTCGATCCCGAGGAAGTCGGCCCGGACGACGGGCTTCCCGCCGGCCAGGCCGAAGACCGTGACCCGGGGGCCGCCGCCGTCGTCGGGGGTGACCGCCCACTCGGCCCGCCCGTCCCCGTCCAGGTCGGCGGCCGCGACGAACCCGCCGCCGGCGAAGTCCTCGCTCCCGGCGAACGGGGCGGTCGGGGGGACCAGGACGGTCGCGTGGTCGGCCCCCGAGATCACCGCCACCCGGACCGGGGTGCCCGGCCCGGTGACCAGGACCGTGTCCGGGGTGCCGTCCCCGTCCACGTCGGCGGTGGCCGACCGGACCGACCCGGCGAACCCGGGGAACGGGCGGAGGGTGGCCGCCGCGGACGTGGCCAGCGGCCCGCCGGCGGCCGGGGCGTACACCCCGGCCGTGCCGTCCGCCGCCCCGGACACGGCT
>JAIEQO010000770.1 GCA_019747655.1 Gemmataceae bacterium
CTCGAACGCGGCGGCGGCGGCCGGCGCCAGGTGGCCGGCGGCGTACCGCAGGGCCAGGGCTTCCAGGGCGAGCGGGTCGGGGGTCGGCTCAGGCATGGCCACCCTCCCACAGCCGGCGGAGGTTCCGCAGGCCGTCGTGCATCCGGCCGATGGCCGTGTTCAGCGGGCAGCCGAGGGCCTCGGCCACCTCGCGGAACGACTTGCCCTCGAACACCCGGGCGGTAATCACCGCCCGCTGGGGGTCCGGCAACCGGGCCAGCAGCTCACGCACCCGGCGGGCGTCGTCGGCGGCCCCGGCCCGGTCGGCGGCCGGGTCTTCGAGGCCGACCAGGGCCAGCTCGTCGGCCTGGGCCGGTAGCCGCTTCTCCCGCCGCTTCAGCAGCGCCGCCTGCTGGTGGGCGACGGTGAACAGCCAGCCGCGGAACATCTCGGGGTGGACCCCGTCGGCGAACCGGAGGGCCCGGACGAACGTCTCCTGCATCACGTCCTCGGCCCGGTGGTGGTCCCGGAGCAGGCCGAAGAGGAAGCGGAAGACCGGCCCCTCGTACCGGGCGAACAGGGGGTCGAGGGCGGCCTCGTCCCCGGCCCGGAACCGGGCCAGCAGGTCGGCGTCGGTCGGCTCGGTCATGGCGGCCCCCGGGCTACTTCCGGCGACGGCGGCCGTCGTCCTGGTCATCGTCTTCGTCCCCGTCGTCTTCGTCCTCGTCGTCATCGGGTCCGCCGTCCTCGTCCTCGTCGAGGGCGCCCTCGACCTCCTCGAACCCGGCCTTCACCTTCGGGTTCTGGAGGGCGATGACGGCAAAGATGCCGACCAACAGCGGCAGGATGCCCATAACCGCCCCGGTCATCGCCCACAGGTACGACGCCAGCTCCTGCATCTGGCTGGCCCCGTAGCAGATCATCGCCCCCCACCCGAACGTCATCACCCCGAGGATCATCGTGACGATCGCCTCCTCGACCTCCTCGTCCCCGGGCGAGGCGTCGTTGAACACCAGCGGCCACATCCCGAAGACGAACAGCACCAGCCCGCCGACGCAGGTGACGATCCCCTCGAAGACCAACAGGTTGGCCGGCATGACGAGCATGGCCGTGGCCGGGCCGCGGGCGCTCCGCCGGTGCTTCGTCTCCATCGACCCGAAGGTCGGCTTGTTCCTCTCGGCCGCCTCCTTCTCCGCGGCCGTCTCCTGGACGACCCCGTACCCCTTCTTGACCGACTCCGGGTCCTCGTCGTCGTCGGCGAGGGGCCGCGCGGCTTTGGCAGCGGCCGGGGCGGGGGGCGGTTTGGCCCCGGATTCGGCGGCCTTCGCCGGCTTCCCGGCCGGCTTCGGGTCGTCCTTGAAGGCGAACGTGCCGGCGCCGGCCGCCGGCTTGTCTTCCGGCTCGGGGACGAACGGCAGCCCGCACTTCGGGCACTTCACCCGCTTCCCGGCCGGCGGGGGGTTGGCGGTCGACAGGGTGGCCCGGCAGTCGGGGTTCGGGCAGGTGTAGGTGACGGGCATCGGCGGCTCCCGCGGGCGGGCCGGCGGTCGGCCGGGGCGGGCCGGCCGGCGCCGGGGCCGCCCGACCCCCTGCATCGTACTCGACGCCCCCGGGCTCCGCCAGCGACCACCGGCGATTCCCGGCGGGCCGGCGGCCCCGGCCGGGCCGGTTACTCCGGCTTCTGCCACACGCTCAGGACCGTCGGCTGGCCGAGCAGCCGGACCTTCAGCAGCCGGGTCGGGGACCAGCGGAAGTACCGCAGCGGGGCGGCCAGGTCGTCGTGTTCCATCGCCAGGAGGACGGCCCGGCCGCCGGGCTTGAGGACCCGGTTCCACTCGGCCGCCGCCGCCTCGTACAGCGGCGGGATGTCCTCCGGCTTCTCCAGTTGCTTGCCGAACGGCGGGTTGCAGACGATCCGGTCGACCGACGCGGCCTCCAGCGGCAGGTCGGTCGCGTCCCACCGGGACACGGAAACCGGGCCGAGCTTTTCCAGGTTCTGCCTGGCCACGAACACGGCGTTCGGGTCGATGTCGCCGCCGAGCACCCGGACCGGGTCGCCCCGGCGGAGGTTGGCGACGTGCAGGGCCTCGGCCAGGATCGTCCCGGCCCCGCACATCGGGTCGAGGACGGTCATCCCCGGACCGACCCCGGCCAGCCGGACCATCGCCGCGGCCACCGTCGGCCGCAGTGACGCGGCGATGTGCTCGGTCTTGTACGTCCGGTGCCGCATCGTCCGGTCGGTCAACCGGACCCCGCAGACGGCCGTCTTGCTCTTGATGGTGAGCCAGACTTCGAGCCAGGCGTTCTCGTTGGAGAACTGCCAGCCGGGCTTGATGACGCCGTTCATGCCGTCGATGAACGCCTGCCGGGCGTCGGCCCGGCGGTAGCCGTGTTCCCCCTGCATCTGGCAGATCAGGTTGAACGTCGGCCGGCCCTTCGTTTTGGGGCGGACCTTGTGGTGGAGCTTGAACAGCCGGTCCCAGTCCGGCTTCTTCGCCGTCCACGAGCGGATGGTGGCCAGGTCGTCGGTCTTGTAGGTCAGGCTGTCCGACCCCCAGGCGAGGAGGAACACGTCCTCGGTGGTCCGGGGGGTGAGGACGGCCGGGGTGAGGTCGTCCAGCCGGAAGACGACCAGCCCGCGGGCGGTCTTCTTCACCTCCCCGCCGAGGTCCCGGGTGATCTCGTCGGCGGCCACGGGTTCGAGCCCGCCGTGGGTCATGGCGTAGAGCGGCGGGAGCGGCTCGGTATCCGGCTCCGGCCGGCCTTTGCGGGACATCGCGGACCTCTTGCGGGGACCCCGGCCCGGGTATCATACGCCCGCCGCCTTCCCCGCCCCGGTCCGGGCCGGTAGACTTCCGGCGTCACCCGCACCCGTCACCCATTCCCGGCCGCCATGCCCCGGTTCCTTTTCCGCCTCTGGGAGCGGTGGTTCGGCGAGCCCGTGCGGAAGGTCGAGGCCGAGTCGCTGGCCTACCGGATGTCCGAGGCCGCCCGCCGGCCCGATTACCGGACGATCACCGTACTACTGACGGCGGCCGTCTGCCTGACCGGCCAGAACTACTTCGCCGCCCCGGAGCACCTGGAGCCGATCGCCGGGCCGGCGGCCGGCCTGGTCGCCGGGCCGGCGGCCGAGGCGACCGTCCGGCGGACCCTGCTGGAGTGGAACGCCGACCAGGCTTCGATCCTGACCTGGGCCGGGCTCACCGCCGTCGTCTGCTACGCGGTCATCCCGGGGCTGGTGATCCGGTGGGGGTTCGGCGGCCGGCTGACCGACTTCGGGTTCGGGGTCCGGGGGGTGGCGGCCGACTGGCCGGTCTACCTGGCGTTCGCGGCGGTGATGGCCCCGCTGGTGTGGATGTGCTCGGGGAGCGAGCGGTTCCAGGCCGTCTACCCATTCTACCGGGTCAACTCGCCGGCCGAGGTGGGCGGGACGTTCCTGCGCTGGGAGCTGGTGTACGCCCTCCAGTTCGTCGGGCTGGAGTTCTTCTTCCGGGGCTTCCTGGTCCACGGGACGAAGCACCGGTTCGGGGTGTACGCGGTGTTCGTGATGGCCGTCCCGTACTGCATGATCCACTTCCACAAGCCGCTGGCCGAGTGCGTCGGGTCGATCGTGGCCGGGGTGGCGCTCGGGCTGGTTAGCCTGGCGACCCGGTCGATCTGGCCCGGGGCGGTTCTGCACATCTTCGTCGCCTGGGGGATGGACCTGTCGTGCCTCCTCCGCCGGGGGATGCTCGGGTAGCCGGGTCGGCTACTCGATCGGCCGCACGCCGGCGGCCGTCAACTCGAACAGGCCGAACGACAGCGGGCGGTTGGCGTCGGCCTCGATTTCCCGGAGCTTGGCGACGACGCCCGCCCGGTGGTCCGGGCCGCGGTCGGCGAAGACCACCAGCGATTCCGCCTGCGGCACGCAGGCGCACAGGGCGTCGGCCCCGAGCAGCTCCCGGGAGTGGTCGTACAGGTCGGGCAGTCGGAGGCAGGCGGCGGCCCGCGGGTGGTCGGAGTAGAGCAGCCAGTGGACCGGGCCGGCGGTGTCGCCGAGGACCTGGATCGACAACCCCGGGTCGGCGTCGGCGAACCGGTCGAGGTTGTCGAGTGCGAGTCGGTGGGCTTCGGCCGGGGTCAACCCCGCGGCCCGGAGCTGGTCGGCCGTGACCGCCCGGTGGCCGAAGACACCCGGCTCGGTGTCATCGAACAAGACGGCGTAGAAGCCGTGCCCGACGGGGACGGCGAGTTCGGCCGCGGCCGGGTCGGGCGCACCAGGCACGAGGTACGGGTACAGGTTCTCGGTGTTCATCGCGCGTCCCCAGGGGTTCAGCCGCCGGGCTTCGGGGCCGGGCGGCCGGCCGGGTTGTAGGTCTGGTCCCACCGGCTCGGCGGGCCGGGGGGCATCGCCCCGGGGACGATCAGGTCGTGGGCCTTCGCCAGGCGGATGAGCTCCCGCGGGTACTCCGGCCACTTCCCGTCGAGGTCGCCGAGAGCTTTCCACTCGTCTCCAGACGCCTTCTTCCGCAGCTCCGGGAGGAACCGCCGGACCTCCTCGCGGAACTCGCCCGGGCGGCTCGGCCCGAGGGCGAACCGGGACGGCACGTCGAACCCCTTCGACCGGTCGGCCTCGGCCCGGACGGCGAGGGCGAACTCGGGCCACTTCCCGGTCGTCGCCCCCACCTTCTCCTTCTGCCGGGGGTGGTTGTCGAAGTACATCCGCCCCCGCGGCCAGAGGTCGGCGAACCCGAGGACCGGCTTCCCGTCGGCCGGCTCGGGCAGCGTCTCATACTTCCGGGACAGGAAGTACACGGCCCGGCCGAGCGGCCCCCACTCACCGCCCTTCTCCGCCCCTTCGAGGACCTCGCGGAGGCGATCTTGTTCCCCTTGCGTGAGCCGGGTCGGGCGTGACGGGTCGTCGGGCCGGAACGCGGCCCGGGCGAAGGCGGCGACCTCGGCCCGCATCCGCTCGTCGTCGAACGGCCACGGCTGGCGGCCGGCCCGGGCGGCGGCCCATTGCAGGTGGGCGTCGTCCCACCGCTCCCGCCGGCGGGCCTCCTCGGCCTGCCATTTGGC
>JAIEQO010000195.1 GCA_019747655.1 Gemmataceae bacterium
TGGGGGGGGGGGTGTGGGGGCGGTCGGCCGGCGCCCCGGCGGGGGGGGGGGGGGGGGGGCCGGGCCGCCCCCCCCCCCTGGCTTTATCCGCTTGCCCGGCCCCCGGGGGTCGATTAGAATCGGGTGAGTTGGTCCCCCGCCGGGGCGGCTCCTCTGCCGGCCGCCCCACCCAGCCCGCCGCCCGCGCCGCCGAGGCCCCTCCGATGCACCGGTTCGCTCTCGCGGTCGCGGCCGCCGTCGCCGCCGGTCCGGCCCAAGCCGCCGACGCCCCGTCGTACCTGAACGAGGTCGTCCCGCTCCTGACCCGGGCCGGCTGCAACCAGGGGTCCTGCCACGGCAAGGGGGCCGGCCAGAACGGCTTCAAGCTCTCCCTCCGCGGGTACGCCCCGGAGCAGGACTACCTGGCCCTCACCCGCGAGTTCGGCGGCCGGCGGATCGACCGGGCCAAGCCCGAAGACAGCCTGCTCCTCCGCAAGGCGACGGCCCAGACCCCGCACGAGGGCGGCCGGCTCTTCGCCGTCGGCAGCCCCGAGTACCGGTTGCTGCTCGACTGGGTCGCGGCCGGCTACCCCGGCCCGGACAAGGCCGAGCCGAAGCTGACCAAGCTGGAGCTTTCGCCCGGAGCGAAGGTGTTGAAGCCCGGCGAATCGGTGCAACTGGTCGCCACCGCCACCTTCGCCGACGGGTCAAAGCGGGATGTCACCCGGCTGACCAAGTTCGACAGCAACGACGCCGCCTTCGTGACGGTCACGCCGGGCGGGACGGCGAAGGCCGTCCGCAACGGGGCGGCCGCCGTCCGGGCCATGTTCCAGGTCGAGGTGGCCGTCGCGTCGTTCGCCATGCCGTTCGACCGCGACGTTGATGCGAAGCAGTACGAGGTCCGGAACAACGCCGTCGACGAACACGTAATGGCCAAGCTCCGCGAGCTGCGGATCGAGCCGTCGGACCTCTGCACGGATCAGGAGTTCGTCCGCCGGGCCTTCCTCGACGCCTGCGGCGTCCTCCCCAAGCCCGCCGAGGTGACGGCCTTCGTCGCCGACCCCGATCCTAAAAAGCGCGAGAAGCTGGTCGACGCGCTCCTCGCCCGGCCGGAGTTCGCCGACTACTGGGCCCTGCAACTGGGCGACCTCTTCCAGAACCGCCGCGAGCGGGACCACGACGTCCGCGGCGTCAAGGGCGTCCGCCAGTTCCACGTCTGGCTCCGCGAGCAGGTCGCGGCCAACCGCCCGTGGGACCAACTCGCCCGCGAGGTGCTGACCGCCAAAGGCCCCGTCACCGAGAGCCCGGCCGTCGGCTACTTCGTCGTCACCGTCGGCGAGAAGCGGCACGCCGACGAGTCCGAGGTCGGGGAGTCGGTCGCGCAAGCCCTGATCGGCACCCGGATCGGCTGCGCCCGCTGCCACAACCACCCGCTCGAGCGCTTCACCCAGGACGACTTCTACCACTTCGCCGCCTACTTCAGCCGGATCACCTTCCAGCGGAAGGAGCCGAAGGACGGCGTCACCGTGCTGAAGGTCGGCCACCCCGACCAGGACCAGGACAAGAACCCGGTCGGCGTCAGCCAGCCGCGGACCGGGATGTTCATGAAGCCCCAGCCGCTCGACCGGACGCCCTCCGACGTGAAGCCCGGCGACGACCCCCGGGCCGCCCTGGCGCGGTGGATCACCGACCCGTCGAACGAGGCGTTCGCCGGGGCGATGGTCAACCGGGTGTGGCGGCACTACCTCGGGGTCGGCCTCGTCGAGCCGGTGGACGACCTCCGGGCCACCAACCCGCCGACCAACCCGGCCCTGTGGGCGGCCCTGAAGACGGACTTCGTATCCGGCGGCTACGACCTGCGGAAGCTGATGCGGCTGATCCTGACGAGCCGGACGTACCAGCTCTCCGCGGCGACCCGGCCGGGGAACGAGACCGACGCCCGGTTCTACTCGCACTACTACGCCCGCCGGCTGCCGGCCGAGGTGATGCTCGACGCCGTCTGCGATGCGACCGGGGTGCCGGAGAAGTTCGACGGCTACCCGCTCGGGGTGCGGGCGGTGCAGGTGCCCGACCCGGGGACGGTGTCGTACTTCCTGCGGACGTTCGGCCGGTCCGACCGGGTGACGGCGTGTGCCTGCGAGCGATCGGGGGACGTGTCGTTGCCGCAGGTGCTGCACCTGATCGGCGGGGAGGCGACGACCGGCAAGGTCCTCCGCGACGGCGGCTGGCTGCGGACGACGCTGAAGGCCGAGCCGGACGACGACAAGGTCCTCGACGCCCTGTTCCTGCGGACGCTGGCCCGGCTCCCCACGCCCGAGGAGCGGGCGAAGGTGGCCGATCTGCGGGCCGACAAGGAGTCGACGCGGGAGGAGGTCTTCGGCGACCTCCTCTGGGCCGTCCTCAACAGCAAGGACTTCCTGTTCAACTACTGACGGGGCGGTAGGGCCGGCTGTGCCGGCCGGATCGGGGCGGCCGGCACAGCCGGCCCTACGACGAGAGGCAGGCGATGGCCGACGCCGGGCCGGTCGTGCGGGTGAAGGTGACGCCAACCTACAAGGACTTCGCACGGCTGCACGCGGCTCTGACCAGTCAGCAGGGCTGGAGCCTGTACCGGGCGGGGATCGGCGTGGCGGTGCTGGCCGTGGTCGGTCTCACGATCTGGGGGGTGATCGCGGCGGCCGACGCCGACCGGCGGGAGGCCGCGCTGGTCCAGGGGGCCGTTCAGGGTTTGGTACTGGCGGTCCTATGTGCGGCGCTGTGGCGGGTGGTTGGGGGTCAGGCCCGCAAGCAGTGGGACTCGACGCCGGGGTTGCGGGAGGACCGGGCGTTCGAGTTCTCGCCGGACGGGCTGTACGTCGCCTCGGCGTCGGCGAGTAGCCGGACCGACTGGTCGGTCTTTGACAAGGCGGAGGTGCTGGCCGGGCATGTGGTCCTGACCACCCGCGATCAGGTCGCCCACTACGTCCCCGAATCGGCCCTGTCGGACGGGCAGCGGGAGGACCTGGACGAGCTGCTCCGGGCCCACGTCCCGGGGTTCGCCGGGCTGCCGGCCCGGCGGTAGCGGACCGGCTACGGGATTTCCCAGTCCTCGATGTCGAGGCCGTGGACGCGGGAGAATTGGGCCGTGTTGTGGGTGACGAGTTTGAGGCGGTGGACGAGGGCGACGGCGGCGATGAACGTGTCGTTGTCGCCGATCGGTAGGCCGCGGGCTTGGAGGTCGGCCCGAACCCGGGCGTACTCCCGGGCCGCCCGGTCGTCCACATCCAGGCTGACGAACCGGGCGACGAAGGCGTCCGTCTTCGCCCGCTCGCCGACCGGGTCGTTACTCCGCTCCGCCCCGTAGTAGAGTTCGCCGACCACGACCGAACACAGGACGAGCGCGCCGGGCGGGTGTTGCCGGAAGCGCCGCCGGACCAGCGGGTGGCCCCGCTGCCGGAGGAGGTGGACGCAGGCATTACTGTCGAGCAGGTGTGTCATCGGCCGTCCGCCGGGGCCGCGTCGCCCGGGTGGCCGTACTCCCGCATCAGTTCGTCGAAGCCGTCGTTCTCCGAGTCGATCGACCCGAGGACGTTCTCCAGGAAGTCCCGCGGCCACTCGCCCCGCTCGTCCGGGGTGGCGTCGGGCGGGAACGGGGGGGTGACGGTCAGCACGAGCTGGACGTTGTACGTCCACCCCGGGCGGGCCGGCAGGTCGAGGCGGAGGCGGCCGTCGGCGTCGGCGGTGGCCTGCAACTTGATCACGCTCACGGTCGGTCCTCCGGCGGGGGCGGGTGGATTATAGCCGGGGCCGCCGGCCGGCGGAATCCGCCCCGCCCGGTTGAACCGGCCCGGCCGCCCGGGTAGGATGCCGCCGCACGACGCCGCGAGGTGCGGGGGCCGATGGACGACCTGACCCCGTACCTGCCGTACCTGCTGGCGTGGGCGGCGGCCGTGGTGGTCGGCTGGCTCGGGGTGTTCCCGAAGGCCGGGTGGCCGTGGTGGGCCGCCCTCGTCCCGGGGTACAACGTCTACGTCTGGGTCGTCGGGGTGGCCCGGCTGACGGTCTTCTGGTTCGTCCTGGTCCTCGTCCCGGGCGTCCAGATCGTCGCCACCATCCTGGTCAACGTCGAGGTGGCCCGGCGGTTCGGCCGGGGCGAGGCGTTCGGGCTCGGGCTGTGGCTCCTCGGCCCGGTCTTCTACCCGGTCCTCGGGTTCGGCAAGGCCCGGTACCAGGGGTGAACCGGCCCGGTGAACGGACCCGGGGTTCCACCCCGGGCTATGCTGTGTGACCCCTTCGGGGTCGGGTGGCTTGCAGCCTGAAGGGCTGCCACACCGTAGCCCGGGGTACAACCCCGGGTCCGACAGGCCATCCGGAGCCCGGCCGGCGGTACGGGTTCTGCACGCCGTCCGGGCTGGGGTGCGTACACCGGGGGGCGACCCCGCCGCCGACCGACCCGCCCGAGTCCGGCGCAGGACCGCCCGCCGGCCCGGCCGAAAACAGTCCGTACCCCCGCCGACCACCCCACGGGCCCTGACCCGTCCCGCCCGACCCGCGACCGAACCGAGGGAGCCCCGACATGCTCGACGTCGTGTTCAACACCCGCCCGGGCCGCCTGTGCAACGGGGCCTCCCGCCGGGACTTCCTCCGGGTCGGCGGCCTCGGGGCGGTCGGGGCCGCATCGCTCCTGCGGGCCGAGGCGACCGCCGCCCCGGCCACCGCCCGGGCCAAGTCGGTCATCCTCGTGTTCCTCGGCGGCGGGATTTCCCATCACGACACCTTCGACCCCAAGCCCGACGCCCCGGACGACATCCGCGGGAAGTACAGCACCATCCCGACGGTGATCCCCGGGCTGCGCGTCGGCGAGAAGATTCCCCTCCTGGCCCGGGTGCTCGACAAGGTGGCACTCGTCCGCTCGGGGGCGCACACCAACGACCACCACGAGACCGCGACCAACTGGGTCCTGTCCGGCCGGTTCGGCACCCCGTTCGGCGACTACCCGGCCATCGGCGCCGTGGTCGCCCACGAGACCGGGTTCACCGGCACCCTGCCGCCCTACGTCGCCGTCCCCCGGAACCCGTCGTTCACCTG
>JAIEQO010000580.1 GCA_019747655.1 Gemmataceae bacterium
GGGGTGGCCGGCAGGGCGGCGGCCGCCGGCGGGACGGGCCGGACGGCCGGCGGGACCGGGGCGTCGGCGAACAGGACGGCCGCCAGCACCACCCCGGCCACCCCGGCCAACAGCCCGAGCTTCGCGTCGTTCGGCATCGGAGGCCCCGGGACACGGTCCGCTGGCCCCACTATCCCCGAAAAACCGCCGGGGGGCACGTTGACTTTAGCCCGCCCGTCGGGAAACTCCCTCCACGCCGGCCGCCGGGGCGGCACGTCCGACACCACCCCGGCGGCGGGCACAGTCGCTACCGCCGCCACAGACGAAGGGGCCGCCGATGGGAGTCGCGGGGGTGGCGGCCGTCCTCGTCGGGGCCGGGGCGGTGGCCCTGGTCGTCCGCGGCTGGGACGTGCGGCTGGTGCTGCTCGGGGCGGCCGTCCTGATCGCCGGGACGACCGCCGCCGAGGCCGCCGACCCGGCCCCGCTGGCGGCCGTCGTCCGCGAGTTCCTGGCCACCTTCTCGAACGAGAAGTTCGTCGTCCCGATCTGCTCGGCGATGGGGTTCGCCTACGTCCTGCGACACACCGGCTGCGAGCGACACCTGGTCCTCCTACTGGTCGAGCCGCTGCGGCACGTCCGCTGGCTGCTCGTCCCGGGGGTGGTGCTGGTCGGGTTCGCGGTGAACGTCCCGGTCATCAGCCAGACGAGTACGGCCGTGTGCATCGGGCCGGTGGTGGTCCCGCTGATGCGGGCCGCGGGCTACTCGATGGCGACGATCGGGGCGTGCCTGTTGCTCGGAGCGTCGGTCGGCGGGGAGTTGCTCAACCCCGGCGCCCCGGAGCTGGCGACCATCGCCCGCGAGACCGGGGTGCCGACCACCGAGCAAGCCAGCCGATACCTGCCCCGGCCGGTGTTCGTCCAACTGGCCGTGTCGGCGATGGTGATTTGGCTGATGAGCCGGTGGTGGGAGTCGGGAAGAGACCCCACCCCCTATCCCCCTCCCCCGCGGGGGGAGGGGGGACCGGAGGGCGGTCGGCTCGGGGCTTCCTCCCCCTCTCCGCCGCGGGGAGGGGAAGCAAAGGGGAGGGGAGCGGACCGCGGGGGGGGGCCTGCTGCTTCCCCCCCTCTCCCCCCGGGGGAGGGGGCCGGGGGGAGGGGCCTTGATCAGATCAACCCCCTCAAGGCACTCGTCCCGCTCGTCCCGCTAGCGCTGCTGTTCCTGGCCGGGCCGCCGCTGCACGCCTTCCGCGTGCCGGACGAGTGGGTGATCGCCGTCAAGCCGGGCGGCGAGCGGGACGCCTCGGCCTACAGCAGCCGGCTGATCGGGCTGGCCATGCTGGTCGGGGTGGCCGTGGCGATGGCCGCGACGCCGGGGAAGGCCCGGGACGCGGTGAAGGTCTTCTTCGAGGGGGCCGGGCACGGGTTCGCCACCATCGTCAGCCTGATCGTGACGGCCACCTGCTTCGGGAAGGCGGTCGAGGGGGCCGGGCTGGCGGCCGCCCTCGGCCGGCTGATCGCCGACGCCCCGGGGCTGTTGCAGCCGCTGGCCGCGGCCGTCCCGCTGGCGTTCGCCGCCCTGACCGGGTCCGGGATGGCCAGCACCCAGAGCCTGTACGGGTTCTTCCACGGCCCGGCCGAGGCCCACGGCCACGACCCCACCGCCGTCGGGGCGCTGGTGGCGGTCGGGTCGGCGGCCGGGCGGACCATGTCGCCGGTGGCGGCGGTGACGCTGATGTGCGGGACGCTGACCGGGACCAACCCGTTCACCCTGGCCGGGCGGGTGGCGGTGCCGCTGCTGGCGGGGGTCGCGGTCGTGGTGGCGCTGCGGATGGCGGGGGTGATCTGAAGGTGTGTGTGGCTAGTGCGAGTGTGAGTGAATACAGAAAGCCAAGTTTGCGGCCTTGTCTTCACTCACACTCGCACTAGCCACTCACACTCTTCCCGCGTTCGTCCGGGCCGCCCGGATGCGGGCCAGGAGGTTCTGCTTGGCGATCGCGGCCGGGTCGAGCGGCGGGGCCGGGGTGGCGTTCGGCTCCGGGGCCGGTGCGGCGGCGGTCTCCTCGGCGGGGGCCGCCGGCGGCGGGGTGGCCTCGACCGGCTGGCCCAACATCTGCCGCAGCTCGCCGATCTTCACCACCCGCTCGATCCGCAGGTAGGCGATCTCCTCGTAGGGGACGAAGAACGCCCGGGCCTCGTCGGTCGACCCGCCCTCCCGGCCGCGGAGGGCCAGGTACCCGGGCTCGAACCCGGCCACGGTGTCGACGGTAATCATCCCCTGCCCGCGGAGGATGACGTTCACCTGGGGGTGCGACTCCTCGGGGATCCGCTTGAACAACTCGACGCAGTCGTCCCGCCGCATGGTGCCTCCGGCCTCGGGCCACCCTAACGGGTAGCACCGGGGTGAGGCCGGGTCAAATGGGGAGCGCTTGGCGAGCGGGGGGCTCACGCCCCCGCTCGCCCGATCACGCCGGGTCGGCGGCGAGTTCCGGGAACACGTCGGCCGACAGGCCGGCGGCCCGGAGGGCGTCCTGGAGCCGGCGGGTGGCCTGGAACTTGATGTTGGCGACCTGCTGGTCCGACACCCCGACCCGGGCCGCCACCTCCTTGTTGCCGAGCCCGCGGACGAGCAACAGCTCGAGCGTCTTGACCCGCTGGAAGTCGCCCCGGGCCTTCCACTCGCCGACCAGACTCGTCAGCGCCCGGCCGAGGGCCTCCTCTTCCTGCCCCCGCTGCTCGGCGCTGCGGGCCAGGCTCGACGCCGGCCGCTGGCGGGTGTCGGCCGACCGGTCGAACACCTCCTCCTCGGCGTCCCCGCCGGCCGCCCCGGGCCGCCGCCCGGACCGCCGGAGCTGGTCCGTCACCTTGTGGGCGGCGATGGTGAACAGCCAGGTCTGGAGGTCCCGCCGGTCGTCGTAGTTCGGCAGGCTGGTGTGGAACCCGATGAACGTCTCCTGGACGATGTCGTCGACGGCCGCGTGGTCGCGGAGCCGCCGCCGGACGTAGGCCGACAGCCGCCCCTGGTAGCGGCGGAACAGCTCGTCCCAGGCGGCCTTATCCGCCTGCCGGATGCGCTGGATTAGGAGCCGGTCGGACTCGGTGGTCATGCGCGGGGTGGGGACGAGGTCCCAGGGCTTCCGCCCTGGGCAACGGACGGCGGACCCTCCGGGGCGAAACGCGGCGCCGCCCTCAGCCGCGTAGCGGCGGCCGACCGTAGCCCAGGGCGGAAGCCCTGGGTGTGGGTGCTCCGGCCGACCGACCCTAAACCAGCACCAGGGCCGCCGCCACCCCGCCGGCCAGGGCCACCGCCGCGAACGCCAGCCAGCTCGTCAGGTAGCCCTTGGTCCACTCGTCCAGCCGGAGGAACAGGAACGCGGCCAGGGCCACCCCGGCGACCGCCCCGACCAGCCGCAGGGCCACCAGCACCCGGCCCCGGGTCCGCAGCTCCCGGACCTGGTCGGCCGTCACCTCGACCGTGTACGACACGTACTTCCCGGACCGCCCGTCCCTCGCCAACTCCGCCTGCTCGAACGGGTCCGGGTCCCGGACCTCCCGGCTGCCCCGCCGCAGGTACTCGTTCCGGACCACCCCGGCCGACGGCCGGTATTCGACCGGCGGGTCCAGCTCCCGGAGCTTCTGCTCGATCCGGATGGCGGCTTGGTCCAGGGCGTCGGCGTCAGCCTTCTCCTCGGTCGGGTAGGGGTACTGGCTCGGCACCCGCTCCCGGATGACCACGCCGGCGGACGGCTTCGTGTCGACGGGCGGTTGGGCCGGCCGGACCACGACCACGTCCACCGACGGCGGAACGGGCGGATGTGGGGGCGGGGCGGGCGGGGTCGGCCCCGCGCCGGACCGGGCGACCACGACCGCCGGGGGGGCCGGCCCGAACCCGGGGATGTGGCCGGCCACGAAGTCCCGGGCCCGTCCGATCGGGCCTTTCCGCTCCAGCTCCGGGTGGGCCGCGACCTGGGCGGCGGCCGCACCCTTGACCGCGTCGGCGGCCAGCCGCTCGGCCTGCTCCCGGGCTTCCCGGGCCTTCCGGCCGGTGTCCCCCCCGGGCTCGGCCCGGCGGCTGCCGTTGCAGCCGCCCGCCAGGGCCACAAGCGCGACCGCCCCGAGCGCCAGCCGGCGGGTCCACGTTCGGGCGGGGTGTCGGGTCATGGCGAGGGCCCTCGGCCTCCTGAACTGATGCTACCACGGCGACGCGGGCGGCGACAGCTCGTGTCTTCGGCGAGCGGGGGGCGTGAGCCCCCTGATGGGTTTATCAATCAGGGGGCTCACGCCCCCCGCTCGCCGGGAACCGGGTCACACCCGCTGCCGCCGGCGGAACGACCGGCCGACCGCCCCGACCACCCGGGCGACCGGGCGGGTCACGGCCGGCGGCCCGGCCCACGGGGCCGCCACCTGGACGCACACCGCCGCGATCACCGCCGGGGCCACCCCGGCGGCCGCCCCGCCCGACTCCCACGGCCACAGGAACAGGAACGCCCCGGCCCAGAACCCGACGACCGCCACCGGGAAGAACCGGAACCGCTCCTTCCGCCGCGGGTCGGTCATCTTCCACCACCGGACGGCGGCCGTCGTCAGCCCGAAGTAGAACAGGAACTTCATCAGGGTGGCGAACGTCGCCGGGCTGACCCGCCCCCACCCGGCGACCACCAGGTCGCGGCCGCTGTCGGCCGGGGTCCCGCCCCGGGGGACGGCCCACCCGTCCAGCCAGAACGCCAGGGCCCCGACCGCCAGCCCGGCCAGGAGCAGGTGGAGCCGCCGGCCCCAGGTGTTCGGGGAGTCGCCCCGGGGCGGCCGGGCGACCGCCAGCACCGCCCAGCTCAGGGCGGTGGCCAGGACGAACACCCGGCCCAGGAGTGACCACGGCTCGTCGTTGGTGAACAGGGCCCACGGGGCGGTACACAGCCCGGCCACCACCGGGGTCACGGCCATCGACCCGGCCAGCCCGGTCAGCCGGTCCCGCCAGGCCTGGGTGAGCGGGGTGGTGAGGAGCTTCGGCCGGGCCGGGTCGCCGCCGACCGGGGCGGCCCGGGGCAGCGGGGCGGCGACCGGGACGACCGCCGGGG